>JALTAS010000074.1 GCA_027058925.1 Persephonella sp. | reverse complement strand
CTTTTGGGTTGTGACCTCTTTCAACTGATATAATCCTTATAGCTCTCTCCATTTTTGTGTTTGCGACCTTAAGGATGCCTTCTGCAAGCCTTTCAGGAGGTATATTCCATTTTTTACTGTATTGGTCAAAATAGTAGTTTAGTCTGTCTGTATCAAGTTCCATACTCCCAGAAAGAAAAAAGTCAGGTATAAGCCTTCCTAAAAACAGATTTGCATCTGTTACAGTCAGTTTTTCTCCCTTCCCATAACAGACAGGTCCAGGATCAGCCCCTGCACTTTCAGGACCAACATTCAAAGATCCACCTTCATCAATGTAAGCTATTGAGCCTCCTCCTGCACCTACCGTATGTATGTCTATAACAGGTATTTTCAGAGGAAAATCAGATATTGAAGACTCTGTTGTAAATGGTATTTTTTCATCTATCAGTGAAACATCTGTTGATGTTCCTCCCATATCAAATGTTATCAGCTTTTTTCTTCCTACAGTCTGTCCCACAAAAAATGCCCCAACCACTCCTCCTGCTGGGCCTGATAAAACCGTTCTTACAGGTTCTGATGAGGCTGTTTTGGGAGAGATTATTCCGCCGTTTGACTGTATTACCCTGAATCTGTCCTCTTGTGAAATATTTTTCTGTATCTTTTTCAGATATTTTTCCATTTTTGGCATTACATAGCTGTTTATCACAGTTGTTGAAGCCCTTTCGTACTCCCTGAACTCAGGAACTATCTGGTTTGAGACAGAAACATAAAAACCTTCAGACTCTAATCTTTCTTTTAAGATTTCCTCATGTTCAGGGTTAAGAAAAGAAAAAAGAAAACAGACAGCAACAGACTGGACATTTTTTGCCTTTAATTTTTCTACCAGCTCTGTTATATCCTCATCTTTAAGATCTTTTAATATCTCACCTTTTGAATCAACACGGCAATCTATACCGAATCTCAGATCTGAAGGTATTAAGGGAGGCGGTCTTCTGTAGCTAAGATCATAAAGATCCTTCCTGTTTTGTCTTCCGATATATATAATATCCTCAAAACCTGAGTTTGTAACGAAGGCTGTTTTTGCCCCTTTTCTTTCAAGAACAGCGTTTGTTGCAACCGTTGTACCGTGTGTTATATCTCTTTTATCTCCACCTATTTTTTTAAGACCTTTTAAAACTGCATCAGATGGATCTTCAGGGGTGGATAATACCTTCAAAACATTCCATTTTCCATCCTTTAGAAAAATAAAATCCGTGAATGTTCCTCCTGTATCCACCCCTATTCTTACCATATAGAGCCCTTACCTCACCCAGTGAACTCTTATATATTTAGCTCCTTCAGGATACCTGAAGTTAAGATCACCTTTGTAAGCTCTATGGACAGCCTCTCCTATCCTCCTTGCAAGATGCTCATAAGTTGTTGTTATTGTTATGCTGTCCCCTTCGTCTTTTATTTCAACTATCCTTTCAAGAGGTCTATAAGCCATTTCTTCCTGTTCCACATTTTTAACAAGATTTATTATCTCTTCTTTATGTGATTTTAGAAAATCCCCTTCCAGAACAACAACCCCTCCTTCATACCTGTCTTCTATCCTTCTGCATGCAGGACAGATCATTTTTTCAGCATTTTTTGGAGGAGGCTCCATCCACTGAAAAACACCCTCATGGAATACAACCCCGCATCTTTCACAGATAGATGGGTCAGGATATTTTTCCTTCGTGAAATAGGGATCATGAATGTACTCTTGAATTAGCCTGTCTTTCCTAATACTCATCACAGCCTCCTTATACAGTCTTTACAATTATTAAATATAAAATGAGTTATAATTATAACAACAACCGGAGGTGGAGAGATGAGTTTAAAGGTATACAATACACTCTCAGGAAAGAAAGAGGAGTTTGTTCCTATAAATCCAGGTGAAGTCAAGATTTACACCTGTGGGGTGACAGTTTACGATGTTAACCATGTTGGTCACGGAAGAAGCCTTATAGTTTTTGATATGATAAGGAGGTATCTGAGGTATCTGGGATACAATGTGAAGTTTGTAAGGAATTTTACAGATGTTGATGACAAGATAATTAACAGGGCAAAGAATGAGTGTGTTCCTTTTACGGTCATTGCAGACAGATACATAAAAGAGTATTTTCAGGATGCAGAAAATTTCAGGATAGAGCCAGCAGATGTCGAACCAAGAGTTACGACACATATACCAGACATTATTGATTTTATACAGAAATTAGTAGAAAAAGGCTATGCATACGAAGTTGAAGGTGATGTTTATTTTTCCGTAAGAAAGTTTAAAGATTACGGAAAGCTTTCAAAAAGAAGCGTTGATGAACTCATAGCAGGTGCAAGAGTTGAACCGGGGGAAAAGAAAAAGGATCCTCTTGATTTTGCTCTGTGGAAAGCATCAAAAGCTGGAGAGCCAGCATGGGATTCACCATGGGGAAAAGGAAGACCCGGCTGGCATACAGAATGCTGTGCGATGATATTTAAACACCTTGGTGAAACAATAGATATTCATGGAGGCGGACTTGATCTAACATTTCCTCACCACGAAAATGAGCTTGCTCAGGCAGAAGCTTTATCGGATAAACCCTTTGCAAGATATTGGATCCACAACGGGCTTGTTACTGTAAACGGACAAAAAATGTCAAAATCTTTAGGCAATTACATAACCCTCAAAGAGATATACTCAAAGTACGAACCAGATATCCTCAGACTTCTTGTTTTGTCTGTCCACTACAGAAGTCCCCTTGATTTTTCATGGGAAAAGATGGAAGAAACAAAAAAAGCCTACGAAAGGCTTAAAAACACAATGGATGAGTATGAAATCCTTAAAAAACTCCCTGAAAAAAAAGATTTTGAAGAGCACCTTTACGATGCTATAGCAAAAGCTGAACAGGGCTTTTATGCGGCGATGAGTGATGATTTTAATACTCCAGAGGCACTTGCATCAATATTTGGTCTGATCAGGGAGATGAACATTCTGAAAGATAAAGCGGTGAAAGAAGGTGGAATATCAAAAAAGGCGCTTGAGTCCTACAAAGAGGCAAGAGATGTTATTCATAAGATAGGAAGAGATATTTTTGGTCTTTTTGACAGTCTTCAGCCATGCATAGAAAGAGAAGAGTTAATAGAGGTTGCTGTAGAAAAAACAGCAGAGCTTGAACAGATGGAAAAAGAAGAAAAAGAGCTTATACAGATGTTAATAGAGATAAGAAATATAGCCAGAAAACAGAAAAACTTTGAGATAGCTGATATGATCAGAGATAGACTTTCAGAGCAGGGAATAATCCTTGAGGACACCCCTGTAGGTACAAAATGGAAGAAAAAGTAAAATGGCACAGGAAAAAATCGCAGCTAAGATATTTGACAGCGTTGTCAGAAGGTATGACCGATTTTTAAGATTTGCCACCTTTGGTTCTATAGATGGATGGCAGGAAGTCCTCGTAAAGCAAGTTCCCGTGGGCAGATTTCCCCTTGATGTGGGAACAGGTACGGGGGAAATAGTAAAAAAAATTCATAGAATTTATCCTGACAGTATTCCTGTCGGTATAGATGTTGCGTTTAATATGCTGAAAAGTGCAAAAGAAAAAAATAAAGAAGGAAAAAATCTGTTCATCCGTGCATCTGCGTATGATCTTCCATTTAAGAACAAAAGTATTGACAGCATATTATCATCACTTGTTTTCAGACATCTTGACAGTGATAAAGCAACAGAAGAGTTCAGCAGAGTTTTGAAAAATGGTGGATATGTAGGAATACTTGATATATCAAAACCTTCAAAATTTATTTATGGATCTATCTACTTTTTTGCAGACAGGATCTTCAGGCCTGTAGGGGAAAGGATTTTTTCAAAAGAGGAGTATGACTACTTTAT
>JALTAS010000073.1 GCA_027058925.1 Persephonella sp. | reverse complement strand
GACCAAAGAATATCTGTAGTATAACTATTGCCATATTAAGGAAAATAGCTATTCCAAGTTTCAGTTTGTTCTCCATAACTCCCCTTGATAATCTTGAATTGATTATTATAATGTGTTGAAAAAAGAATAATATCAAGGATTATGGAAAGAGAAGAGCTTGTTTTCAAAACAGAAGAAAAAGGAATAAGGCTGGATCAGTTTCTTGCAAAGGCTTATCCAGAGTTTTCAAGGTCGTATTACCAGAAGCTGATAAAAGACGGACTGGTTTATGTTGATGAAAAACAGACAAAAAAACCCTCAGCAAAGCTAAAAGAAAATCAGAGTATAAGGCTTATCATACCTCCTGCCCAAAGCCTTGATGTAAAGCCTGAAAACATTCCCCTTGAGATACATTATGAAGATCAGGACATTGCTGTAATATACAAGCCCCCCGGAATGGTTGTTCACCCTTCTCCGGGACATACATCAGGAACTTTAGTGAACGCACTACTTTACCACTTTGAGAATGTATCACAGTACGGAGGAAGGGAAAGGGCAGGTATTGTTCACAGGCTTGATAAGGATACGGCAGGTCTTATGGTGGTCGCAAAATCAGAATTTGCCCATAAAGAGCTACAAAAACAGTTCCAGGAAAGAACGGTGGACAAGAGATATAAGGCGATTGTTGTTGGTATCGTCCAAAAGGACCTCGGAATGATTGACCTGCCTATAGGTAGATCTATTTACAACAGGCAAAAGATGGGGACAGTTTCAACAAATTTGAGAGATGCTCTGACAGAGTACTGGACTGAAAAAAGGTGGGAAAATCACAACCTGTCTCTTGTTGATATAAAACTTCACACAGGCAGAACTCACCAGATAAGAGTTCATTTTTCACAGATAGGACACCCTCTTTTAAATGATAGGGTTTACGGATTTAAAAAGTCTTCCCTAAAATCTGAGATCTCAAGGAAGTTTTCTGAAGAGATGAACTTTCACGCCCTTGTTGCTTACAGACTTTCATTCAAACATCCAAGAACTGGAGAAAAGCTGGATATACAGCTGAAAAAACTTCCTGAACCAATAGAAAGCTACATTTCTATTCTTTGAGCTTTGATAACAACAAATGACCCTTCCCCATATCCTTTTTTTACAGGTTGAATTTCTTTAATGTTTTCAGGCAGATCAAAAACTGTCTGAACAAAACTGAACTTTCCAAAACCTGTTTTTTTAAGCAGATTAACAACTTCCTCTGTTGAGTAAAACTGTGCGTATCTGTAAAAAGGGTTTTTCTCCTTGTTCTTCTGGTAAAACCTTCCCAGCGGTGAATTTTTGTCAATAAAACCTATTACAATCTTTCCACCTTTTTTTAATATTCTCCTTGATTCTTCAAATGTTTTCTTCAGATCGTCAACAAAACATATCGTTGTTACAAGAAGAACAAAATCAAATGATCTGTCTTTAATTGGTAGGTATTCTGCAACAGCCCTAACAACATAAATACCTTTCTTTTTTGATATTTTTGCCATCTTTAATGAAGGCTCTATCCCATATTTTATTCCGAAGGGATCAGAAAACCTGCCTGAGCCAACCCCGACTTCTATTCCTTTTCCTAAGGGAATCAGCTTCTTTACAGCTTCAACTTCTGAGATGTATGTGTAATGATTCTTTTCAAACCATTGTTCATACCTTTGGGTAAATTTTTCAAAAGGTTCAATCTTTGCCATTTGTACCGACTGGATTTTTTCCGTGAATGTATTTGATAAGAATATGATTTATAAGCCTGTTTGTTCCTGAATTTTTTTTGCCGTTTTTAAATTTTTTCATGTATTTCACAACTTTTTCCTTTGATAAAAAACCAAAGAAAAAGGCAGATATTATCAAAAATGGAACTCCCGGGATAATCGGGAGTAAGATTCCCAATATCCCAATTAAAAGAAATAAGAAGCCTAAAGCGTACTTGAGCATCATTTTTTCTTTGCCGTTTCTTCTGCAAATTTTCTTAATTCCTCATCTGGTATGTCAAGGTTATGCTCTTCAACATACTCTTTAAGTGCTTCGTATATTTTTTCCGGTTTGGAAAGAGCCCTTCCCTCATCAGGAGTTGGATCTTTCACAAGACCGTATATCTGCCTTCCTTCATGCCATTCAGGGAGATACTCTGTGATTGGAAGTCCTTCTTCTGTTGTGAATAAAAGACAATGGCAGTATTTAAAGATCTGCATCTCATTACAGGCACAGATCCATCTTCTTTTTTTGACTTCTTCCTGTTTATCAGGATAAAAATTACAGGGGCATAATGGTTTTCCAAGCTCGTCAACATGGGCTGCAAGCCCGCTGATAACGGCTTCTGCAGCTTCTTTATTTGGATTTACAACTGTTCCGGATCTTTTTGAGAATGTTTCAGCAAATTTTTTCATCTTTTCAAGTGTTTCAGGTTTGGCTTTTATCATCAATCTCCTCCTTTTTTCTGCTACCTTACCTAATTATAAGATATTTCTTTTCCCCATAAAAAAGAAAGATTTAAATCATAAAACCTATTGGTTTAGATGGAATCTTTATATTATTGTGCTTGTAATTAGTCTTAAAATTACTTTATATCCCACTTAGTTCAGATGAAACTGAGTTCAAGTCTTTGATTTGCGGCTTGCATTATCACTTTATATCCCACTTAGTTCAGATGAAACATGGCGTTTTTTCAGAGATAAAATCATGTTTGCAAGGCTTTATATCCCACTTAGTTCAGATGAAACTTTTCTGTGAAATATGCCACCTTTTACATATTCCTTGCTTTATATCCCACTTAGTTCAGATGAAACCCATTTAATTACCCCGATGTTTAATCGGGGGCTTTTTGCTTTATATCCCACTTAGTTCAGATGAAACGATGTTGATTGTCCCGTTTTCGTTTTTCTGGGTTTTCTTTATATCCCACTTAGTTCAGATGAAACTGTATCTGCCGTAATTCCAAGCTCTTTAGCAAATTTGACTTTATATCCCACTTAGTTCAGATGAAACCAAGAGATATGGAAATAATTGACAAATATATAAGAAACTTTATATCCCACTTAGTTCAGATGAAACAAGGCACTTCCAGAAAAGAAGTAAGGGGGTAATAAAACTTTATATCCCACTTAGTTCAGATGAAACAAAAAAATAATATTTAATCCTGAAGAACACATAGTTCTTTATATCCCACTTAGTTCAGATGAAACCAATCATCTTATCCTTTTTCTCAATCGCCCTTTTGCTCTTTATATCCCACTTAGTTCAGATGAAACGTGAAAAGCAAAATTGAGAAAATGCCTGATACTACTCTTGCTTTATATCCCACTTAGTTCAGATGAAACGACATCGTCATCGTCCATCACTCAGATGGCGATCTTACCTTTATATCCCACTTAGTTCAGATGAAACGGTTAAAGACTTAAACGATGTTATCATTGCTTATCTACCCTTTATATCCCACTTAGTTCAGATGAAACAATGCTGTAAACTCTGCAAATCACTGGTTTATTTTAGCTTTATATCCCACTTAGTTCAGATGAAACCCATTAAATATAAGCGACAAAAAAATTAATAAAAGCAAGCTATTTAGCCAACTTCAGCATATTTTTAGTAATTTTAAAATCCCCGCAAAATGCATAAAATTGCATCAAACCTTCATTAATGCAATTGTATTTATTACTATAATCTAATAATCCTTGATATATAAGGTCAAAAAATTTGAGTAGATCTGACTCAAGATGCATTAAGATTACGAAGCCAAACCAAAAATGAGATCAAACATATTCTATTGCCAATTATCCAGTAAACTTAGGTTTTTTTTTATTATAAATTGAAAGTTAAGTTTTTACAAAAAGTTATCCATATAGCTTTTTTCTATGCCCAGGATTTTTTTCTTTATATTTTTAGGAT
>JALTAS010000072.1 GCA_027058925.1 Persephonella sp. | reverse complement strand
TTGTTAAGTAAAGTCGGGAGGATGGGAGATGAGATTTTTTTATATTTTATTTTTAATTTTTTTTATAGCTGTACCATCCTCCCCAAAAGCAGACGAAAGACCGAAAACTATTGAAGAACTAAAAGAAAAATTAAGGAAAAAAGAAGAAAAACCTCCCTTAAATAAAGCTGTTTCTGAAGAAAATATAAAACTGATAAAGAAACTGATAAAAGAAGGTGCAAATATAAACAGCAAAGATGCTATCGGCTGGACACCTCTCCATGAAGCTGCATTTCAGGGAAATGTTGAGATAATTGAATATCTTATAAAACATGGAGCTGATGTCAATGCAAAAAATGACAACTGGGAAACACCATTACACCTTGCAGCAGGTCAGGGCAACCTGAACACAGTAAAAATGCTTATAAAACACGGGGCTGATATCAATGCAAGAACAAAAAATGGTTCAACTCCACTTCACTATGCAGCAAGACATGATCATTCTGATGTTGTTAAATATCTGGTAGAACACGGAGCAGAGATAAACGCTACAGACGAAGATGGAGATACTCCTCTTCATGAAGCCGTCTTCTGGGGTCATAAAGATGTTGCTAAAGTTTTAATAGAGCTTGGAGCTGACCCTAACATAAAAGACAAATTTGGATACACACCAAAAGATTACACACAGGATCCTGAATTTCTTAAAATTCTCAAAAAATAGGTAAAAGAATGTGGTCAAAAAGGGTTTTCTTGTTTTTGTTTTTAATTCCTTTGCTAACCGCAATACCATCATTAGAAAAAAATATAACTATTTCAAGAGCTTTAGCCGAAACAAGAGAAAAGCTAAACAGAAAACTTTTTGAAGCTATAAAATCAGGAGATGCTGAACTTGTTGAAGAGCTTTTAGAAAAGGGCGCAGACGCAAATGCAAGGGATAAAAATAATTACACCCCTCTTTTAAGAGCTGTTAGCAAAGGGGATATCAAAATAGTAAAAATATTGATTCAAAGCGGTGCAGAAATTAATGCAAAAGAAAAATTTTTTGGATATGCCCCAATACATATTGCGGCTATGAAAGGATACACAGAAATATTAAAACTACTTATTAAAAAGGGTGCAGATGTTAATGTGAAAGACAAGTATGGAGATACACCTCTTCATCTTTCAGCTCTTGAGGGACACGAGGATATCGTAAAAATACTGATCAAAAATGGAGCCGATGTCAATGCTTTAAACGCAAGAAGATGGACACCCTTACATAAAGCCGCATTAACAGGAAAGATAGGAGTGGCTAAAATATTGTTAGAAAATGGAGCCAATATAAATGCCTGTGGAAGATCGAGGGAAACTCCTCTTCATCTGGCAGTGATGAGAAAACATAAAAAAATGGTGCTATTTTTGATAAAGAATGGAGCCAACATAAATGCTAAAGACATTAGAAGAAGAACACCCCTTGATTATGCAAAAGTTGAGGATCTGAAAAAGTTACTCCAGAAACTGGGAGGGAAAAGGGGAAGTGAAATTTTTTGAGGAGGAATTGAAATTGAAAAGATTTTACAATCTGTTTATTGGCTTGATTCTGCTCGGAACTTTTCCGTTTTTTTCTGTATACGGTAAGACAAAGGCAGAGCTTAACAAACAGCTGACAGAGGCCATTTCACAGGAAAATGTTGAAGCTGTCAAAAAACTAATAAAAGAAGGCGCAGGCATAAATGTTAAAAACATAATAGGTAACACTCCTTTACATCTGGCAACCATCAAAGGAGACATAAAACTTGTAAAGATGCTTATTGATAAAGGAGCCAATGTTAATGTCCAGAATCTTGAGGGCTGGACGCCTCTTCATGAAGCATCGTTTTTAGGCTATGAAGAGATAGTAAAGCTGCTTTTGGACAATGGAGCTGATGTTTATGCTAAAAACGGTGACGGAGATACACCTCTTCATCTTGCTGCTCTTGGAGGACATCCAACTGTAGTCCAGATACTGATTGAAGCTGGAGTTCCCATTAATGCACAAAACAGCAACGGATGGACTTCTTTACATCACGCAGCATTCAGAGGCGAGTATGAGGTTGCAAAAATACTCCTTGAACATGGAGCTGATCCAAACATAAAAGATAAAGATGGTGATATACCACTTCATAAAGCAGTTGTCCAAAGAAAGTTTAATCTTGTAAAAATACTTGTACAAAAAGGATCATATATAAATGCAAGAAACAATAAAGGAAAAACCCCGTTACATCTTGCACTTGCAGGGAGTGATCTCAAAGTTGTGAAATTTCTGATAAAACATGGGGCAGATGTTAATGCACAGGATAACGATGGCTGGACACCCCTCCATGAAGCTACATTTAGGGGAAAATTAGAGCTTGTTAAACTTATTGTTAATCATAACGCAAATGTGAATGCAAGGGAAAATAAGTACGGGGATTATGTTTTACATGTTTCAGCAAGGGATGGAGACTGGCATATAACAGAATACCTTATAAAGCATGGTGCAAAAGTAAATGTTAAAGATGAATACGGAGATACGCCTCTTCATATAGCATCTCTTGAAGGCCATTTAAAAGTTGCTCAGATTCTCATAAAAAATGGAGCAGATATAAATGCAAAAAATAATAAAGGGTGGACACCGTTATTTAAGGCTGCCATGGCAGGCAAAATAGAAGTAGCTAAACTTCTTATAAAACATGGAGCGGATGTTAATCTCAAAGGAAAATACAAAGAAACGCCTCTTCATCTTGCTGTTCTCAGAAGACAGATTAAAATGGTTGAGTTTTTGATAAAGCACGGAGCAGATGTTAATGCAAAAGATCTAAGGGGAAAAACACCTCTTGATTATGCAAGGGTTCCAAAAATAAAGGAGATTTTATTAAAAGCAAAAGCAAAACATATATAAAAGAGGGGATTACCCCTCCTTTTTATCTTCAGGTTTTACAGCAAAATCCTCAGGTTTTATGTGTTCAAGCATCTTCCTAAACTCTTCAAGTTCTTTATCTGTTTCAGGGTTTGCCTCTATTACTTCTGTTTTTTGTTCTTTTATTTCTTGAACATCTGTGGTCTCTTTTGTTTCTTGTTTTTTAGAAGCCTCCGCTAACTCTTTTAGGTTAACTTTCTGGACAACAGTCTCCTCAAGATAAATAGGAGCATCAAATCTAAGAGCAATATTTATAGCGTCGCTCGGCCTTGAATCAATACGGAGCTCTTCACCATCTTTTTCAATAACTATTTCTGCTATGTAAGCATTATCTTTCTTATCTATTATCGCAACACTTTTAACAGTTCCACCTAAAGATTCAATAATATTCTTTACAAGATCATAAGTAAGTGGTCTGGGGGTTTCTACACCGCTTTGTTTCAGTATTATCCCTTCTGCTTCAGAAACACCAATCCATATAGGAAATATCTCATCTTCATTGTCTATATTTGCGAGCATAACTATGGGAGAACCTGTTAAGGAATCAAGCCCTATATTTCTAACTTTTACCTGTATCATATCGCAACCTCCAAGTTGATAAAAACTTTATAATATTTTCTACACTATATAATATAAATATACACAAAATTTTCAAGATTTGAATAGTTGCCAAAGTTGCATTTTTCTATATAATTGATAAGTAAGAATAAACGGAGGATACAATGAGATATTTTACAGTTTCAGAGGCAAATAGTATATTGCCTCAGATAAAGCTTTTAGTAGATGAGATAAAAGAAAAAAGAGAAAAACTATACAATGCTATTGATTCATACGAAGAAGAATTGGAAGGTTCAAATGACGAACTTGAGATAATGTATCTGAAAACAGAAATAAATGAAACAAATGAAGAGATTAATGAACTTATTGAGATAATAGAAAGCTTTGGTACATATGTTAAAGGAATAGATCCCTTTCTTGTGGATTTTCCTGCTTTGCATAAAGGTGAAGAAATATTCTTGTGCTGGAGAGAAGGAGAAAGCTGTATAGAAT
>JALTAS010000071.1 GCA_027058925.1 Persephonella sp. | reverse complement strand
ATTGCTGCTGCACAGTTTGAAAACTGCCTTTTTCCTAATAGGGAGGGCTTTATATCTTCTATTTTGTGGTTTTTGAATGAGTAATCCATCTTTTTATCTTTTATCTGGTAGGTAAAACCTATTGGGTAATGGTATATCTCTCTTACACCTTTCATAACTGCTTGAGATATTACCTCTATCTGATCCTGACCTATAACAAGGGGTCTGTCTTTTCTTGATATTCCAAGTTTTTCGTAAGCTATCTTATCAAGTGTGTCTCCCAACAGGTCTGTATGGTCAAGGGATACATTAGTTATTATAGAAACCTCAGGGTAAACAACATTTGTTGCATCCCACCTTCCACCTAATCCAACCTCAAGAACAGCAACATCAACCTTTTCATCTGAAAAATATTTAAAAGCGATAAGGGTTGATGCCTCAAAGTAGGTTAGATCATATTTTTTTATTATAGGCTTTAGCTGTGATATGTAATCTTCAAGTCTTTTGTCGGTTATACTCTTTCTGTTTATCTGCCATCTTTCGTTTTCATCAATTATATGGGGAGATGTGAACATTCCTGTTTTAAGACCGTGTTCCCTGAATATCCTTTCAAGGAAAGCAGCTGTTGAGCCTTTTCCGTTTGTGCCGGAAATAAGGATTGATATGAAGTCAAGATGAGGATCCCCTATCTCTCTGAGGGCTTTTCTGATCCTTTCAAGATCAGGCTGTATTTTGAAAACCTTTTTTTCAAAGAGTCTGTACAGCTTCATTTTTCCTTCTCAGACCATATACAAACAGTGCTATTCCTACAAGAACTATCACGAGACTTACAATCTGATTCCATGTTATACCCAAATAAGGAATTGGCGGTGTTACTCCCCTCCAGAACTCAAGTAAAAATCTTTCAATTCCGTATAAAAAAAGATAAACAGAGAGTATCTCCCCATTAAACTTTTTGTTTCTGTACAGGAAAAAAAGAACTCCAAATATCAGAAAGTTACCCAAAGCTTCAGCAGGCTGTGTAGGATAAAGTGGAATTCCTGCAGGAGCAGATCCGTGCTCATGCTTAGGAAAAATTATGGCAAAATCCTTAAACGGTGAATCAGGAGGAACAGGTTTTCCATAACAGCACCCTGCACAGGTGCAACCTATCCTTCCTATAGCATGACCTATTATTATTGATATTCCTGCCACATCACCTATTTTCAAAATTGGAATTTTGTACTTCCACAACAGAAAAATTAATACTAAGCCTCCCCCTATAAATCCCCCGAACCAGTCAATTCCTCCCTTCCAGATCGCAAAATAATCAATAAATGAATAGAACTGATCTTTATGTTCAAGAACATACGCCACTCTTGCCCCGACAATTCCGCCTATAACTGTGAAGGTGAAAAGGTTATCTATTTTTTTATGATCAATCCCTTCCTTTTTACCGAATTTTAAAGCTATCAGATATGAGGCTATAAGTCCTAAAGCAACAAGAACACCGTAAGTGTGTATAGTGAAATTACCTATTTTTATAAGATCAGGAAACAATATCAACCTCCGGCTTTTGCAAGCTCTTTTCTTTTTTTCATAAATTTCTCCAGAACCATTCTTCTTTTGACAGGAGAAAGATATTTGATAAAAGGTATTCCGTTTATATGGTCTATCTCATGCTGAAGGACAACAGCAAGGAAGTCTTCTCCATCAATCTGTATCTCTTTTCCTTCCACATCTTTTGCTTTGACAACGACCTTTTTTGCTCTTGGTATTGTTATCTGAACCCCGGGGAAGCTGAGGCATCCTTCTGTGGACTCTATCTCTCCCTCTTTATGTACTATTCGGGGGTTTATAAGAGCCATCTTTATACCTTCTTTTTTTTCTTCTTTTTCCTCTTCTCTTACAGAAGTATCAAGAACTATTATCTGGTAAGGTATTCCTATCTGATTTGCGGCAAGACCAACACCCTCAAGCTCATACATTCTTTTGAACATAATATCTATGTATTCTTTTAGCTTTTCAGTTCCAAAAAAATCAACCTCTTTCATCTTTTGTTTAAGTATTTTGTCAGGCCATATCCTTATCTCATAAGCCATATCACACCTCTGTAAATGTTGCTTTTTGTTTCAGTTTTTTAACCATTTCAGCAGGATCTTCAGCTTTAAAAATAGAGCTTCCTGCAACGAATATATTTACTCCTGCTGATGAAACTTCTGCGATATTATTCTCATTAATCCCGCCGTCAATCTCAATTAATATATCCATTCTTCCTGTTTCTTCCATTAAAATCTTCAGTTTTTTGACTTTTTCAAGAGTTTGGGGAATAAACCTCTGCCCTCCAAATCCCGGGTTTACAGACATAATAAGAACATAATCTATGTAATGTATTATCTCATCAAGGGTGTTAACAGGGGTTGCAGGGTTAAGGACAACACCTGCCTTTACTCCCTGGGATTTTATATAATCAACAAGTCTGTGTGAGTGTACGCAGGCGTCCATATGAAATGAGATCATATCACAACCTGCTTTTATAAAATCAGGAACATATCTTTCAGGCTCTACTATCATAAGATGGGCATCAAAAGGAAGATTAGTTAAAGGTCTTAAACTCTCAACAACAGGTATCCCGATAGTTATGTTGGGAACATACCTGCCGTCCATTATATCAAGATGTATGATGTCTGCTCCTGCCTGCTCAACAGTTTTAATCTCCTGTCCCAGTTTTGAAAAATCTGCCGATAAAATAGAAGGAGCAATCATTTTAATATCTTCCAAATTATGTACCTCCACAAATATTAGAATAAAATATTAGCACACCACAAAGGGAAAATAGTATGAGCAACTTAAGATTAGAGATAAAAAGGAAGATTTTTCATATCTTTTCTATTCTTCTGCTTTTGATTCCTTTATATCTTTTGGGTAAATTTTCAGTAGCCGTGATAATGTTTTTTATGATCGTCTTTTTGTTTCCTGTTTCTTATTTCAGAATAAAGAATGTTTTTACCCTGTGGTTCTGGAAGATCATTGATCTCGTTGAAAGGAAGGAAAATATAAAAGTTCTCCCTGCAAGACAGGCTTTTTCTCTTGCTGTTGGTATCTTGATAACATCTTTGGTTTTTGATGAGAGAATACTCCAGATAAGCATTATATCAACAGCTGTTTATGATGGTTTTGCAACTATTATTGGAATGCTTTTTGGGAAGCATAAATTTCCGTGGGGAAAAAGCCTTGAAGGGACTGCTGGGGGAGTTCTGTTCAATACTGTGGCATTGATCTTTATTATGCCGATAGGTTATGCATTCATCATATCTTTGTTTGTTGCTGTTGTGGAAAATCTGTCCAGATCTGATGTATGGATCTTAGATGATAACCTGCTTATTCCTGTTTTCACCGGGCTGTTTTCCTGGTTTTTAGATGTTCCAGCCAAGCTTCCTCAGTTTTTCCTTCCCTTCCTGTGATATATTTTCTGTGTTCCACGGTGTGCTGAAATCTGTATCAACAGATATCTCATCAAGCTGGGGAAAATGTTTGTGAAGGGTTTTTATAACCGTTCTAAGAATGTATTTTTCAAGTGGACACTGGGGAGTTGTTAATGTGATTGTTACTTTCAGCTTTTTGTCTTCAAGCTCTATTTTTTTAACAAGCCCAAGATCTACTATATTAAGGGGTATTTCAGGATCATAAACATCTTTTAATGCGTTAATTACATCTATTTCTGTCATTATTAATCTCTGTAAACTATTTTTCCTCTGTAGAATGTGTATTTTACTTTTCCTATAAGCTTTCTGCCTATTAATGGTGTATTTTTGCTTTTTGACTGTATTACCTCTTCAGTAACCTCCCAGCTTTCTGAAGGATCAAAAACTGTAAGTTCTGCCAGTTCCCCTTCCTTAATCTGTGGAGGTTTTAAACCTATCTTTTTTGCAGGGTTTATAGACATAACCTCAACAAGCCTGTTCATATCAAAGTAATCTTTTCTAACAAGCTCAAGAACAATAGGAAGAGCAAACTGAAGACCTATCATTCCGGGGGGACAGTGGTGGTGTTCCTGCATTTTTTCCTGGTGTGCATGGGGAGCGTGGTCTGTAGCTACAATATCTATAATTCCAGATGCCAAAGCCCACCTGAGTGCTTCTATATCCTCATGTTCCCTGAGAGGAGGAGATACTTTGGCTTTACAATCAAAATCAAGCCATTCCTCATCTGTAAGATAAAGATGGTGGGGGGTGACCTCGGCTGTCACTTTTGCTCCCATGGCTTTCGCCCATGTAACTATCTCAACACCAACCTTTGTGGAAAGGTGGCATATATGAACAGGCATACCTGTGTGCATAGATAGAATACAATCCCTTGCAACTATAGTGTCCTCAGCCTCAGGGGGCAGTGAAGGAAGTCCCAGAGCTGCAGCAATTTCTCCCTCATGAGCAACACCGTCTTTTGAAAGGTTCAGATCCTCACAGTGATCAGCAACAAAACTTCCTATTGAGCCTGCATACTCCATAGCTTTTCTCATTATATGGGCGTCCATAACAGGAGAGCCGTCATCTGTAAAATAAACAGCTCCGGCGTCTTTGAGTAGGGACATCTCTGTAAGCTCTTTTCCTTTTCTTTCTTTTGTTACGGCAGCAGACGGCAATACCCTGCAAAGACCTATTTCTTCTCCTTTTTCAATAATGTACCTGACTAAGGAAGGTTCATCTATGGCAGGTAGTGTATTTGGCATACATACGACTGTTGTATAACCTCCTGCAACAGCAGCTTTGCTTCCTGTATGGATGTCCTCTTTGTATGTTTGCCCAGGATCTCTGAAATGGACATGAATATCTGTAAATGATGGGCAGATTATCTTCTCTGTAGCATCTATAACCTGTGTTTTAGGCGGAGGATCTATATTTTCCTTGAGTTTTACTATCTTTCCATTATCTATAAGTATGTCAAGCTTTTTGTTTATATTGTTGGTTGGGTCAACAACATACCCATTTTTTAGAAGTATGAGATCCAAGTCTAACCTCCTTACTTTAAAACCCTTCCTATTCTATTAAATCTAATGCCTGGTGATTTTGTGTCTATGGAGAAATAAATAACAAATGCCTGACCTATTATGTAGTCATCCGGAACAAATCCCCAGAATCTGCTGTCTCTGCTGTTGTCCCTGTTGTCTCCAAGAACAAAGTAATGTCCTTCAGGAACTTCTACTGGTCCAAAATTCTTTCCTTCACCGTCAAATATCTCAATAACAGTGTAGGAATGTTTCTTACCGTTATATTTCCTTGGTATAGTTTCTATATATTTTACAGCTTTTGCATTTTTTTCTTCAAAATAGCCAACTTTTTTCCTTTTTAAAGGTTTTCCATTTATATAAACGATGTCGTTTTTTACCTCAACAACATCCCCGGGAAGACCTATTATCCTTTTTATAAAATCTATTTTTGGGTTTTCAGGATATTTGAAAACTATAATGTCTCCCCTGTCTGGTTTTGCTATTCTGTTTTTGTACCTGTAGAAATCTATACCGGAAAAAGGAATTCCTATACTCCAGTCTCCATAAACCAGCTTATTAACAAGAATGAAATCTCCAACAAGGAGTGTTGGCTTCATTGAACCGGAAGGTATGTTGAAAGCCTGAGCAAGGAAAACCCTGATAATAGAGACAACAATAACTATAAATGCTATCGTTTTAAATACATCTGAAGCTGTTTTTTTCTCTTTTTCCATTTAATCCGGTCTACCTCCACAATCCTAATTTGTTTTCTCTTGCATGGTGAAAACATCTTAAAAATCGATCTTTATACTTAACATTTGGTGGTATGGTGAGAGGGTAAGCATAACCTTTGCATATTATTTCTTTATTGAGCATTCTTCCATCAGGAAGCCACACATAAGCAAGAAGCCTCCCATACCTGTCTTGAGGCTGTATATCAAACTCCAGGAATACAAATTTATGGCCTGTAAGTAGACCTTGTGTGAAGGCTTTTGCCTTTTTCCCTAACTTTATAATGGTTTTAATATCCCTGTTAGATTCTCTTGACTGGATTTTTGCTCTTCTGTTTGGTCTGCTCTCAGGGGTATCAATCCCTATAAGTCTTATCTTAAACTTAAGGTTTTTTAGTGTTTTTCTGTTATTAAATGTTGTTTTTGGTATGGATACAACGATTGTATCACCATCTATAACCCTTACAACTTTTGCTTTAACAAACTCATAACCAGGTTTCCATTTTTCCTTTCCATAGCTGATTGTGTATAAAAAAACAACAATAAAAAGCGTTAAACTATATTTCATAGCTGTAAGCTTTTGCTTCTTCATTTGCCTTCAGTACCTTTTCTCTCATCTCTTTTTTGTACTGGTGGAGTTTTTCTCTGACCTCAGGGTAAGATATACCTAATATTTGCGCAGCTAAAACAGCCGCATTAACAGCACCAGCTTTTCCTGTTGTTACTGTTGCTACAGGAACCCCTGGAGGCATCATTACAGTAGATAAAAGAGAATCCAGACCTTTGAAAGATGAGTTGTCTATAGGGATTCCTATAACAGGAATTGAAACCTTTCCCGCTATTGTTCCTGCAAGATGGGCTGCATATCCAGCAGCAGCGATTACAACACCGTATTTCTCCTCTGCCGTTTTACACACCTGTGCTACTTCATCAGGTGTCCTGTGGGCCGATAATATGAATACATCGTAAGGAATGCTGAATTTTTTTAAAGTTTCAAAACAGCTTTCCATAATCTCAAGATCTGATTTGCTTCCCATAAAAACAGCAACCTTTCTCACAGAATAAGCCTCCTTTTTAATTTCTTATGGCTTTGCTTCATCTGTTTCTGTAGCAGGTTTTTTTATTTCCACAGGGGATATCTTTACAAAGTTACTTATCTCTTTATCAAAGTTTTCAAGAATAAATGATGCAACTTCGCTTTCTGTATAGCTCTTATGTTTTGTAAGTAACCTTTTTAATTGATCAATATCTTCTTCGTCCAACTCATCTATAAAAACATAAGAAGAATTTATATTCTTTTCCATTAAACCTTCAGGATCATAAACATATGCTACTCCGCCGGTCATACCTGCCCCAAAATTAACCCCAGTTTTTCCGAGAACCACAACAGTTCCGTTTGTCATATACTCACAGCAATGGTCTCCTGCACCCTCAACAACAGCAACAGCACCTGAGTTTCTGACAGCAAACCTTTCTCCTGCTATTCCTGAAGCAAAGAGATGTCCGCCTGTAGCACCGTATAGGCAGGTATTCCCCATTATCACATTTTCCTGTGATCTTCCTTTAAACTCTTTAGGTGGTTTTATTACTATCAGTCCACCTGTCATACCTTTGCCTACATAATCGTTTGCATCTCCTGTTAGGATAAGATTAAGACCGGGAACACAGAAAGCTCCAAATGACTGACCGCCTGTTCCTCTCAGGTTAAGTTCAATTTTTGACAGTCTGAGCCCTTTATCTCCATATCTTTTTACGATCTCATGTGCTATCCTCGCACCTACAGACCTGTAAGTATTTTTAATTACATAAAAACCTGCATAATTTTCCTGTCTTTCTATGTACGGGAGAATGTCTTTGAGTATCTGCTCATCAAATGGTTTCTTAGGTGGATCATTTCTGTCCTGAATACATCTTATAGGCTTAGACATGTCAGGCTTCTGGATTATATAACCTATGTCAACAAACTTTGCTTTGTAGTGGTCTGAAGGTATTTTTGGTTTTATAAAGTCAACCCTCCCAACAATATCATCAAGATGTTTGTATCCAAGATCAGCAAGCCATCTTCTAACGTCATGAGCAAGGAACATAAGGTATCTTATTACATGCTCAGGCTGTCCCGGGAATTTTTCCCTCAATCTTTCGTCCTGTGTTGCAACACCTACAGGGCATGTGTTCAGATGGCACTGTCTTGCCATTACACACCCTTCCGCTACCATTAAGGATGTACCAAGTCCAAACTCTTCAGCCCCTAATAAAGCCCCTACTATGACGTCTCTTCCTGTTTTTATCTGTCCGTCAACCCTCAGTCTTACTCTTCCTCTAAGGTCGTTATCAATCAGAACCCTCTGAACTTCTGATAAACCAAGCTCCCAAGCTGTTCCTGCATTTTTTATTGAAACAAGAGGTGATGCACCTGTTCCCCCGTCATGTCCTGATATATGTATGATGTCAGCAAAGGCTTTTGCAACACCTGAGGCGATAGTTCCAATTCCTGTTTCTGAAACAAGCTTAACTATTACTTTTGCTTTTGGGTTTATCATCTTCAGATCGTATATAAGCTGGGCAAGATCCTCTATAGAGTATATGTCGTGGTGTGGAGGTGGAGATATAAGGGTTGTCCCCGGTTTTGCTCTTCTTAAAAATGCTATGTATGCATTTACCTTCTTTCCGGGAAGCTGTCCACCTTCTCCTGGCTTTGCTCCTTGGGCTATTTTTATCTCTATCTCTTCAGCTGAGTTTAGATATTCAGGTGTTACGCCGAACCTACCTGATGCAACCTGTTTTATTTTTGAATTTTTGATTGTTCCGTATCTTGCAGGGTCTTCTCCACCTTCCCCTGAGTTTGATTTTGCACCAACCCTGTTCATCGCTTCAGCTATTGTCTCATGAGCTTCCCTTGACAGGGCTCCTATTGACATCGCCGCACCAACAAATCTCTTTACTATCTCTTCAGCGGGTTCTACCTCCTCAACAGGAATTGGAGGTCTGTCAGACTGTATATCAAACAGATCCCTTATGGTAATCGGTTTTTCTTTCCATGCGTCCTGTGTAAACTTAAGGTATTCTTCCCAGCTTTCACCTCTAACAGCTTTGTGAAGATCTCTTACAGCATTTGGATTCCATGAGTGGAACTCCCCATCTCTCCTGTGCCTGAACTCTCCTCCTGTTGGAATTTCAACTTTTTCTGATCCATATGCCTCATTAAATCTTATCAGGGTTTCCTGAGCTATCTGTCTAACTCCAATTCCTCCAAGCTGTGAAGGGGTTCCGGGAAAGTATTTATCTATAACCTCCTTTCCTATACCTAAAGCCTCAAATAGTCCTGATCCCCTGTAGCTTTTTATTGTTGCTATTCCCATTTTTGACATTATTTTAAGGAGACCTTCATTAACAGCCTTTCTGTAATTGTCTAATGCTTCTTCAAATGAAAGTGGGAACTTTTTGTCCTCTTCCACAAGATTTCTTATTATCTGGACTGTAAGATAAGGGTTTACAAGGGTTGCCCCGTATCCTATAAGAAAAGCAAATGAGTGGGTATCCCTTACTTCCCCTGTGTCTGCAATAAGGGAAAACTTGCTTCTTTTACCTTTTTTTCCCATGTGGCTGTTTACGGCAGCAACAGCAAGCCCTATAGGAATAGGTGCCCCTTCAATAGAAACATCTCTGTCTGTCAGAACTATTAGTTCTTTTCCGCTGTCTACAGCATCTTCAACTCTTTTGCAGATATCCTCAAGGGCAGGTTCAAGGGCATCGTCATAGGGGGAAAATATGGCAGGTATAATCTCAACCTTGCCTTCATAAAGTTTTATAAGCTCTTCCATTTCGTTATCAAAAATAACAGGTGAGCTGAAAAGAAGCTGTTTTGCGTGATCTGGAGTTTCTTTAAGGAAGTTCTCTTTTTTTCCTACATATGTGTTTAGGGACATTACTTTCTTTTCTCTAATCGGATCTATGGGAGGATTTGTTACCTGTGCAAACCTCTGTTTAAAATAAGATGGAAGAAGTTTTGGTTTTTTTGAAAGAACAGATAGGGGAGTATCATTTCCCATTGAGTAAACAGGATCAGCTCCTTTTTCTGCCATTGGTTTGATAAGCATATTTATCTGATCCTTACTGTAGCCAAAAACAACAAGCTCCCTTTTTATGTCTTTAGGAGAGACTTCTGGGTAATCTTTGACAGGGATAAATTCCTTCAGATTTTCTTCCACCCATTTTTTGTATGGCTTTCCTTCAGATACTTTGTGTATAACCTCTTTTGAGAAGTACACCTTTCCCTGCACAGTATCAACAGCTATTTTATCTCCTGGTCCAAGCCTTCCCTTTTTCAGGATTTTTTCTTCAGGAATGTCAACAGTTCCAACCTCTGAAGCAAGGATTACAGTATCTTCAGTTATAACAAATCTGGCAGGTCTCAGCCCGTTTCTGTCTAACTTTCCTATAACAACATTTCCATCTGTGAATGCTATCGCAGCAGGACCGTCCCAAGCTTCAAATATGCAGGAGAAATACTCATAAAATGCTTTCTCTGTTGGTGTTAGCCTGTCGTCATTCTCCCAAGCCCTTGGTATAAGGGCATTTATAGCAACCATAGGGTCTTTACCTGACATCACGAGAAACTCAAGGGCATTATCAAGAGATGCAGAATCTGAATCGTCATATCTCACTATTGGGAGTATATCCTCTGCCAGATCTCCCCATATTTCTCTAACATCTTCAGCTTTGGCATTTATCCAGTTTCTGTTGGCTGATATTGTGTTGATTTCTCCGTTGTGGGCAAGCATTCTGAATGGCTGTGCAAGCTTCCACTGGGGAAATGTGTTTGTTGAAAATCTCTGGTGAAAAAGTGCTATACCGCTTTCGTAATCTTCATCTTGTAGGTCAGGATAAAAATATTTTAATCTTGGGGCTGTTACCATTCCTTTGTAAACAATCGTTCTGTTTGAAAGAGAAGGTATGTAAAAGTCTGCATATTCATCTAATTTAGATAATCTCTCAAGCCTTTTTCTCAGTAAAAAAAGATCCCTTTCAAAATTATCAGTTTCTTTTCCTTCTTTTGATAAAAAACCCTGCCATATTTCAGGCATGTTTGATTTTGCTATAACGCCCAACTCTTCTTCAACAATAGGAACTTTTCTCCAGCCTAAAAATCTGTATTTTTCATTTATGATCTTTTCTATCTCTTTTTTAAGCTGATCTGATTTTCCTTCAGAGAAAAAGAACACACCAACCCCAAAATCTTCAGGCTGTGGAATATCTATATTAAGTTTTGACAGCTCTTTTTCAAAAAATTTGTAAGGAATATGGGTTAATATTCCGGCGCCGTCGCCTGTTTTTCCGTCAGCACTCACAGCTCCCCTGTGGTCAAGGTTCGCAAGGGAGGTTAAAGCATCAGAAACGATTTTATGGGATCTTATACCCTTTATGTTTGCGATAAATCCAACCCCGCAGGAGTCTCTATCAAAGGTTCTGTGCATACTATAACTCCTTGAGTTTATTTTGATAGGTGTAAATACTTATTATACATCTGAAATGGTTTATATTACAAACTCCTGCGGTCAATTGTTTTTATTTCCAGACACCGAGTATCTCCTGTCCACATTTAGGGCATTTCCCATCTTCAAGATGATTAACAACTATCTGACCGATATGACCCCTCCTGTCTATCACCCTGAATCCACATGAAGGACAGTATGTTGATTCTCTGTCCTCATCATCAAAGTTTCCAACATAAACAAAGTTAAGACCTGCTTCCTTACCTATATCATACGCTTTTTTTAATGTTTCCAAAGGTGTTGGAGGAACATCTTTCATCTTATATGCAGGAAAAAATCTTGAGATATGCCAGGGGATATTTTTATCAAGGGATGCTATCCATTTTGCAGCCTCTTTTAACTCTTTTTCATCATCATTGTATCCCGGAATCAAAAGTGTAGTCAGCTCAATCCATATTCCAAGCTCTTTTGCGTGTTCCATAGTTTTTAAAACAGGTTTTAATCTTGCACATGATATATTCCTGTAAAAACCATCATTAAATGCTTTCAGATCAATATTCATAGCATCAAGATATGGAGCAAGAGTTTCCAATGCCTCCTTAGTTTCGTATCCACTGGAAACAAAAACATTTCTTATACCGTTTTCTTTGGCAAGTTTCATGGTATCATACGCATACTCAAAGAAAACAACAGGTTCGTTGTATGTGTATGCTATAGAAGGAATGTTATTTGTTTTGCATATATTAACAATGGTTTCCGGCATAAGTTGAACACCAAAAACCTCTCCGTTGTGGGTCTGGGGATGCTGGGAGATCTCCCAGTTCTGACAAAACTTACAGCAGAAATTACAGCCAACAGTACCCAGTGAAAATATCGGGGTAGAAGGAAGAAAATGAAACAGAGGTTTTTTTTCAACAGGATCAACATTATATGATGCAGCAAGTCCATAAACTGTTAGATAAAGGTTTCCATCTTCACCCACCTTTCTTACTCCACACTTTCCAAACTCACCTATACTCAGAACACACCTTTGATTACAGGCTGTACACAGAACTTTTCCATCTTCTCTTTTTTTTGACATCCATGCGATGCTTTCCATTGCTATCCCCCTACTGTCTTCTTTGCTGTTAAATATATCTAAAAAATCTAACAATGCAACGCTAAAATCTTCCGGTTGTATATGTAGTAAAATATTTAAAATTCAGACTGAGAGGTTAAGTTTATGCCGAAAAGAACAGACATAAACAGAATTCTTCTTATAGGATCAGGACCGATAATAATAGGTCAGGCTGCTGAGTTTGATTATTCAGGAACGCAGGGGGCTAAAGCATTAAAGGAGGAAGGTTATGAAGTAATTCTGGTAAACTCAAACCCTGCGACAATAATGACAGACCCAGAAATAGCAGACAAAACATACATAGAACCTCTTATAACCCCTGTAATTCAGAAAATTATAGAAAAGGAAAGGCCAGATGCACTTCTTCCAACCCTCGGGGGGCAAACAGCTTTAAATATAGCTGTTGATCTATACGAGAAAGGTGTTTTAGACAAGTATAACGTCAAGATGATAGGGGCGAATTATGAAGCAATAAAAAAAGCAGAAGACAGGGAACTATTCAAAGAAGCGATGGAAAGAATAGGTCTCAAAATGCCTAAAAGTGCTGTAGTCAGATCTGTTGCTGAAGCTATGGATCTTATTAAATGGATAGGTTTTCCTGTTATCATCAGACCTTCTTTCACCCTCGGTGGAACAGGAGGTTCTATAGCTTACAACATTGATGAGTTTTATCCAAAAGTAAAGGCAGGGCTTGAAGCTTCCCCTGTTCATGAGGTTCTTCTTGAGGAGTCTGTTCTTGGATGGAAAGAGTTTGAGATGGAGGTTATGAGGGATAAAAATGACAACTGCGTAATAATCTGCTCCATAGAGAACCTTGATCCGATGGGTATTCATACAGGAGACAGCATTACTATAGCACCAGCGATGACTCTAACAGATAAAGAGTACCAGATACTGAGAGATTACTCTATAGCTGTTATCAGAGAAATAGGTGTTGAAACAGGAGGGTCAAATGTCCAGTTTTCCCAGAATCCAGAAACAGGGGAGTTTTATGTTATTGAGATGAACCCGAGAGTTTCAAGATCTTCTGCCCTTGCTTCAAAAGCAACAGGTTTTCCAATAGCAAAAATTGCAGCAAAACTTGCCGTTGGCTACACACTTGATGAACTTCCAAATGACATAACAAAAGAGACTCCAGCCTCATTTGAACCAACAATAGATTATGTGGTCACAAAAATACCAAGATTTGATTTTGCAAAATTCCCTGAAACTGATCCAACACTGACAACCATGATGAAATCTGTAGGAGAGGTAATGGCTATAGGAAGAACCTTTAAAGAGAGCTTTCACAAAGCTGTAAGAAGCCTTGAGCTTGGAAGATACGGACTTTATATAGGGCTTGAAAAGGAGGATGATCAGACTGTCAGAGAAAAGATAGTTACACCAAATGCTGACAGAATATGGTACATAGCTGAAGGTTTTAGAAGGGGATGGACTGTTGATGAGATTTACAATCTTTCCCACATAGACAGATGGTTTCTTCACCAGATCAAAGAAATAATAGATTTTGAAATTCAGCTTTCTGAAAAAAATCTTGCCACTATAACTCAGGAAGAGCTTGATAGAGCCAAACAGTGGGGTTTTTCAGACAGGGAACTTGCAAGACTTCTAAAGACAACTGAAGACAAGATAAGAGAAAAAAGAATGGAAATATCCTATAAGGTTGTTGACACATGTGCCGCAGAGTTCAGAGCGTATACTCCTTACTTTTACTCATCTTATGAAAAACCTTTCGGCAGATTGAAAGAAGACGGCACCGTTGAAACTATCTTAGACTCAGAAAACAAAGAGAGGTAAGTTATGCAGATAGATCCGGACAAGTATCCAAAAAGCGACAAAATACCAAACTTTTTAAAGACTGTTCCTGTTGTAGTCATTGTTATTCTTATCCTGTTTTTTATTATAGCCCCTCCTTTTGTTGTTATACCTTCAGGTTATGTAGGCGTTAAGATGACACTTGGTAAGGCTGATATGGATGAACTGCCTCCTGGTCTTAATTTTATAATCCCTGCTGTTCAAAGGGTTATAAAAATGTCTGTCAGAACACATTCCTACGACCTTAGGGGAGCAAACTCAATAAACTCCCTTTCAAAAGATGGTCTGACAATAAACACAGAACTGACAGTTTTATACAAAATAAAGCCTGATAAAGCTGCAGAGATATATGTAGAGTACGGTCTTGATTATGAATCAAAGATAATAAAACCTGTTATAAGATCGGCAGTAAGAGATGTTATAGCCACACTTGACAGTTCACAGGTTTATCAGGAGAGGGAGCTTATACAGAAAAAACTTATGGAAACTGTGTCTAAAGAGCTTGAAAAAAGGTATATACTACTTGATGAGATACTTATTAGAGATATTAAGCTTCCAAAAAGGGTTGTTGAGGCTATAGAACAGAAAAGAAGAGCCTATGAAGAGATGCAAAAGATGAAATTTGTTGTGGAAAGGGAAAAACTTGAGGCAGAAAGGAAAAGGGTTGAGGCTAAAGGTATTGCAGATGCAAACAAGATTATAGCGGGATCTTTAACAAAAGAGTACCTTCAGTGGAAGTTTATAGAGAACATTAAGGCATACGCACAGGGAGATAACAACACCGTTATACTTATCCCTTACGATCAACAGATGACGCCTATAATAAACATTCCGAACATCAAGAAGTAGGAGGTATAGATGGAAAAGGTAGCAACAGTAACTTTAGACCAGAACGGTCATTTTTTTGGTAAGGTTTCAGGGAAAGGCTTTGATCTAACAGCAACAGGACTGAGGGCTGTTGATTTAATGCTGATTTCTATCGGGTACTGTTTTGGGTTAACAGTTGAGGCATATACAAAGCATAAGGGATATGAGATTAAAGATCTAAAAATAGATGTGGTTGGAAAAAAAGACGAGAAAGAAAACAGATATTCGTATATACTAATAAAAGTATCTTTTAAATCGGATCTTGATGATAAACAGATACAGAGGATTATGGAGATCGGTAAAAGAGGGTGTACAGTGAGCAACACGATGTTGAAA
>JALTAS010000070.1 GCA_027058925.1 Persephonella sp. | reverse complement strand
ATATAATACCGAATGTAATTAGTGTAAAATCATTTCCTGAGGACATACCTGCGATTACAGCAAGAAGAATAGGCGCAGCGATGTCTTCAAAAACCATAAGTCCGAGAATAAGCTCTGTTTCCGGATTTGCTATTCTGTGGTTGTCAACAATAATTTTTGTTGTTATCGCTGAAGATGATGCATATGCAACACCGCCAGCAAGTATTGATGTAAATAGATCAAACCCTAAAAGAATCATCAGTCCAAAAATTAGAAAAAAATTAAAAAAAAGATCAAGCAGTCCTACTGACCATATCTTTTTTGCAGTGGAAAAAGCCCTGCTAAGGTTAAATTCAAGACCCAGATAAAAGAACAGTAAAACGATTCCTATTTCACTGAATATCTCTATAGCTTCTTCTGTATGTATAAGTCCGCCAAAAATTATTCCAGCTACTATGTAAAATAAGATGGCAGGAAATCTAAAAAGTCTCCCGAGCAAACCGGCAAAGAAAAGTGCCAGATTTAAAAAGCCAAACAGCATAAGGAAAGGGATTGTTTCATGCATTTATTTTGTACTCTCTCAAAAAGTTATCAACCTGTTCCCTTGTTCCAACAACAACAACAGTATCCCCTGCAGATATAATCTCTTCAGGTTTAGGGTTTACGATGGTTTCATTCTCTTTTATTATTGCTATCACTGTTACACCTGCCCTTCTTCTAATCTCTGCCTCTTTAATGCTTTTTCCTGCCAAAGGAGAGGTTGTTGGTATCTTTACCCATTCAATCGCAAGATTTTCAATCAGAACCTCTTTTTCTTTTTCCTGTTCAGGCCTGAAATATGCTCCCATTAAGATAGATCCAAGCTGATTTGCTTCTTCTTCTGTGAGAACAACATCGCAGGATGGCTCATCAAAATCTTCAGGTTCAAAAATGAATATTTCCCTTTTTCCGGTAACATGCATTACAACGGTGATTTTATCACCTGCTGATGTTACTATTGAGTATTTTTTTCCGATTCCTGGCAGATCACTTTCCTTAAACTCCATTTTTCTTACCTCTTAAAGATTTTTTCAAGGATAAAATAGGCTGAAGATTCCTTATCCATTTTGGGAATCTGTATAACCTTCCCTTCTCTTGATATTATCCAGCCTTCGTGAGTTTCTTTGCTGAAAACATCAACCCTGTTTGCAATAATGTAGTCCAGATTTTTCTTTTTTAACTTTTCTTCTGCATTTGGGATGATGTTCTGGCTTTCTGCTGCGAACCCTATCAATATCTGATCTTTTCTCTTTTTTTCCCCCAACTCTTTCAATATGTCCGGATTTGGGACAAGATTTATAACAGGTTTTTCTGAAGATTTTTTTAGTTTTTCACTGCTGTATGTTTCAGGTTTAAAATCAGCAACTGCTGCGTTCATAATTATCACATCTGCCTCAGGAAAACTTTCCATAACAGCCTCATGCATATCTTCTGCGGATACAACATCCACAGTTTTTATTCCATAAGGTTTCTTCAGACATGTGGGAGCAGATATAAGTGTAACGTCGCCTCCAAGCGCATAAGCTATCCTTGCAAGGGCATATCCCATCTGTCCTGAAGATGCATTTGATATATATCTGATAGGATCAAAAAACTCCCTTGTTCCTCCTGCTGTTACCAGCACTTTTTTACCTTTTAGATATTTTGGTAAAACAGCATACAGAATTTGCGTGGTAATGTCCTCAACATCTGCAAGCTTTCCTTCACCTTCTTCGCCACAGGCAAGCTCTCCTTCCGAAGGCTCAACAAATATGTGCCCCCAGCTTCTTAGCTTTTTTATGTTTTCCTGTGTCTGTGGGGATCTATACATGTTTGTGTTCATTGCAGGAGCAAATATGATAGGTCTGTCATAGGCAAGAGCTACAGAGTTTACAAAATTGTCAGCAATACCTGCAGATATTTTCGCTATGGTGTTTGCTGTTGCAGGTGCTATAACAAAGGTATCAGCCCATCTTGCCCAGAATATATGTTCAAGCCCTGTCTTTCCATCCTTCCATGTGGATAAAACATCTTCACCTGTCAGTGCTCTGAATGTAATTTCCCCAACAAACTCCTTTGCTGATGGGGTAAGACACACCCTTACTTTTGCTCCTTTTTTCTGCAGATGCCTCACTATCTCACAGGATTTGTAGGCAGCTATTGATCCTGTCACACCTAAAAGCAGATTTTTTTCTTTGAGTAACATTCTTTTCTCCTCATTTATTTTTAAAGCTTAAAGATAATTATAATACCTGCTAAATAAATCATAATAAGGGCTATTGATTCGTAGGCAAGTCTTAACCTTTTTTTCTCAGCCCTGTATATCAGACCAATTATTACAGTTGCTGTCATTAGAACGGCTGTACCACCACTCCACAGGTTGTTATGGTCCATGTATTCAAATACTGATCCTTTTGTGTAGAAAAAGTCATCAACAGCCAGTATGAATATGTTGAAAATGTTGCTTCCAAGAAGATTTGCCACAGATATTGTGACCATATTCATTTTTGCAGCCGCTACAGAAACGGCTATTTCTGGTAAGGATGTTGAGAGAGCTACAAAAAATGTACCGAATGATGTTTCTGTAAAGCCATAAAGGTGGGCTATCTCTTTTGAAACTTTAGGTAAAAAGGTAGATGCAATAATTATGATTATAGCATTAATTCCATATTTAAAGACTGTTTCTCCTAATGTGATATCTTCATATAGATATGCAACCTCCTCTACTGTTTTGGTAATCAATTTTTTCTCATATCTTGTTATTACCCATACAGATATTATGTAAACAAAAATTATGATGAAGGAACTTCCTGATATCCATCCAAAGGCAGGTATTTTGTTCCCTAAAAATATGGTCAACATAGAAATTGTTATCAGTATAATTCCAAAAGCTCCAGATAGTGTCAAACCATGGTGAACCTTCGTGGAGAGCGGTGTATCTCTAAAAAAACCGTCAAGAAACGCAAGAATTAGAAGGTTAAACATACAGCTTCCGAAAATATCACCTGCAGCTATGTCTGGGGAATCTGCAAATGTAACGGCACTTATGCCTGTTATGAGCTCAGGAAGGGATGTAATTGAGGCAACAAACAATATTCCTACAATTGTTTTGCCTAACCGCAATTTTTCTGCCAGAATATCCCCATATTTAACAAGATTTTTCCCGGAAAAGAATATAACAAGTGTTAAAAAGAGAAAAATTGTCCACAATATCATTTTTTATTTATCCTGTGTAGAATCCATTTTTTTATTTCTATCATCAGGAAAACAGCTATAGATGTTCCAAGAACAAAGATCCAATCTTTTAAATGAAGGGGTACAGTATGTATCCATTGTGGAAAAATGTATACCGCTCCTAATTGTAAAATAAATCCGATACCAGATCCTAAATACATATATGGATTTACTGTGAAGCTTTTGCGTATATTTTTGAAAAAAGGCTCTTCTATAATTGCCTGAATTCCGTTAAACCACTGATTTGCTATGAGAGAACAGAATGTGATTGTAACGGCTTTTTCATATGAGACAATTCCGAGAAGATATATAAATAAAATAAAGTTAAATAATCCCATAACACTGGCTGCAAAAGATATGTCAAAAAGCTGTCTTTTATCAAAAAATGTTTTTTCCGGTTTTTTTGGTTTTTCTTCCATAAGATTTTTTTCTTCTTTACAAAAAGCAAATGTCTTGTCCTGAACCCCTTCTGTAACCAGATTTATCCATAAAATCTGGATAGGGTAAAGGGGAAGAGGAAGTTTAAATAAGAAAGCTGTTGTCAGTAGTGTGATCTCTCCAAAACTACAGGAAAGAAGATAATATATAACCTTCCTTATGTTATTTGCTATCGTTCTTCCCTGTTTTACTGCATCAACAATAACTGACAGATTGTTATCAGTTATTATCATTTTTGCAACATCTTTGGCTGCTTCTGTTCCACCGCCCATTGCGATTCCTAAATCTGCCACTTTTAGAGCCGGAACATCATTTACTCCATCTCCGGTTACAGCAACGATCTCACGATGTTTCTGTAGAACTTTAACTATTCTGTATTTATCCTCTGGTGTTGCCCGGGCAACCACAGATATCATTTTTAACAGATTGTATAGCTCTTCATCCGAGTACTCCGACAGTTTTGCGCCAGATACAGCAACATCTCCATTTTTGTATATGGAAACCATTTTTGCTACAGAAACGGCTGTTTTTAAATTGTCTCCCGTAACCATTATAACTCTAATCCCGGCTTTTCTTGCTGTTTCAACGGCATCTTTCACACCTTTTTTTGGAGGATCAAGAAAACCTACCAGACCTATGATCTCTATTTTTACTTTTTCTATCTCATCTGGTATTTTGCTTATTTTGGAAAATCCAAATGTAAGAACTCTTAATCCTTTTTGTGCCATCTCATCATGCTGTTTCTCAAAATGAGATATATCATTAACAGCCATTTTTGATAAGGTTTCAAAAGCCCCTTTAACAAATAGATAGTCCTGATTATCTATTTTGTTTACAGTTGCCATTAACCTCAGGTGAGTGTCAAATGGGTGTTCCCAAATCCTCCTGTATGCTTTCCTTGCTTTTTTCCAGTCAAAACCTGATTTTGAAAGCCAATTCAGAAGGGCAACTTCAACGGGATCTCCTTTTTTTTCTTCTGCATCATTGCATAAGGCAGCTGCAAGATATAGAACCTCAATATCTGATGATGCATAATCTTCAACCCTTAGTTTCCCTTCTGTTATTGTTCCGGTTTTGTCAGAAACTATGTATGTTGCACTTCCTAAGGTTTCAACAGACGGAAGGTACTTTACAAGGGTTTTTTTCTTTGCCAGAGAAAGAGCCCCCATCACAAGAACGAATGTAACAACAAGGGGAAGACCTTCTGGAACTGCTGATACAAGCTCAGATATAATGAGCAGAAATAATTTGTAAAGGTCTCTCTCCTGTAGTATTCCTAAAAAAAGGATAAATCCAAGTATTATGAACAGTATTACCATCCATTTTAGAGAAAAAGCTTTTAGAGCTTTATTTAGTGGACTCTCCGGAGATTTTTCCTTTACTTTTTCAGTTATCTTTCCTATCTCTGTGTTTCTGCCGGTAGCGAAAACAATTCCTCTACCTTTACCTCTGACAACTATTGTTCCTTTAAATAAAATGTTATTTCTTTTGTAAAGGGGTGTGTTTTCTGGAAGAATAACATCAGCTTTTTTTTCCACAGGAATGGATTCTCCGGTCAGAATAGACTCATCAACAAGTAAACCTGAAGCCTCTATAAGTCTCGTGTCTGCTGGAACTACATCTCCCTCAACCACAACAACTATGTCTCCCGGAACCACTTCTGAAACAGGAACTATTTTTTCTTTTCCATCTCGAATTACACATGCTTTGGTTTCCGTTATCCTTTTTAAGGATTCTACAGAAGACCTTGCCTTAACTTCCTGAAAGAATCCTAACATGCTGTTCACAAGAACAATAATTCCTATGATCACAGCATCTATTCTGTCTCCCATATAGGTTGTAATCCCGATTGCAATAAGAAGAATAAAAACGAGAGGATTGTTGAACTGCCTCAAGAATATGGTCAGGAGACTTTCTTTTTTCTCCTGTATGCTGTTTAATCCATATTTTTTAAGCCTTAATATAGCCTCTTTTCTTGAAAGACCCTTTTTATCTGTTTTAAGGGTCTTAAAGGTTTCTTCCAGAGATAGGCTATGGAAACTGTTCTTCATGAGAATTTAGGTAATCTCCAGTTATATAAAATGGCAAGAATCCTTATCATAAGAACTACAGTTGCACATATAACCGCACCAACGCTTGGATCAATTCCAGAATGAACAGCGATGTAAAATGCGGTTGAACCGATAATAGCACACGATGCATAGAAATCATCCTTCAGAACAGTCGGAACTTTACCTAAAAATATATCGCTTATCATACCCCCTCCTATTCCGGTCATAGTTGCAAGAATAATAACCCCAAAAAATGACACACCTGCACCGTGGGCTATTAAGGCTCCAGTTGTAGTAAATGCCGATAGCCCGATAGCATCTGGAATAAGTATAAAAAACTTGTTACTAATATCTTTTTTAAATATACGGTGGAGAACGATGGCAAGCCATACCCCTCCAAGTGCAAACGAAAAATCTGTAAAGGATTTTAATGCATACGGAACCTGATTAACCAGAAGATCTCTTGTTATTCCACCTCCAAGTGCGGTTAAAACACCTAAAACGGTTATGCCAAAAAGATCAAGATTCTCTCTCAATGCTTTGAATGAACCTACAACAGCAAAAGCTATTAATCCTGTTATATTCATAAAGAGAAACATCTCTGTTATCATCTTTTACCTGCAAAGATTAATTTTTCCTTTTAGAACCACATTTAGATCTTTATCAATTTTTACTTGAAACCCTACAAATTTAACACCAGATTTCAAGGCTTTTTTAAAGGTATCTGAAAATTCAGGATCAAGATCCTTGTTGGTTTCAAAACAACGGCAGTCTCTTAACACCATAATCAGTATGTACGCTCTGTATCCTTCTTTTACTGCTTTGATAAGCTCTTCAAGATGCTTTTTTCCCCTTAATGTTGGTGCGTCTGGGAAGACACATTTTTTTCCCACTAAAAGATTGCTTCCCTTTAGCTCAACAAATATGTTCCCCTCAACAAGAAAATCTATTCTGCTTTTTCCATATCTCACTTCAGCTTTGATATTTTCTGGTTTAAAGCCTAAGATCCCTTTTTGTATAGCTTTTTTCCCTATTGCAGAATGAAGCGAAGTATTAAGAAGTATCCAGCCTTCTTCCATTTTTGCCGCCAGAACCTTATAATCTGTTTTCATACCTTCAGGGTTTTTTACAACAAGAAGTTCTCTACCCTCGGTCAGTATCTCTTTTAGCCTTCCAGAGTCTGCAATATGACATTTTTTTATTGAACCGTTTATCCTGCAAAGCCCAACAAACCTATTTGGCCTTTTTATAAAAAAAGCTTTCTCTATCTTGCCATTGCTTTTTAGATCTAAAAGAACCAATCTTTTTCTCCCTATCTTTAAAATATATTTTATTATAGTTTTGGAAATATATGTTCCTCTGCAAGTTAGACTTCCTTCTTTATCTGATTAAAAGCTTAGTTTGACATATATTGCTTTAAATTTATATATTTATATACGAATAACTTATAAGGGCTTAATAATGGAAGAACAAAAGAGATTCAAAATTATCAAAACATTTGATTCAATAGCTGATAGATATATTTTAGCCAACCATGTTCTAAGTTTCTGGTTTGATATCTGCTGGAGGAAATATTTTTTTAAGTCCCTTTCGGACAGGCTTGAAAATATAGATTTTTTTCTTGATGTTGCAACAGGAACAGGAGAAAACTTTAAATACTGCCATTGTGATTTTAAGATGAAGATAGGGATAGACCCTTCAAAAAATATGTTAAAAGTTGCAAAAAAGAGATTTCCTGATGTGATTTTTTTAGAAGGTATAGCTGAAGAACTTCCAATAAAAGATGGCACTGTTGATCTTATAGCTGTGTCTTTTGGAGTAAGAAACTTTGAAGACAGAATAAGAGCATTCAAAGAGTTTTCAAGAGTTTTAAAAAATGGAGGGATTTTAGGGATACTTGAGTTTTTTCCTGTGGAAAATGGCAATATGATCAATAAAGCTGTTTCCACATATATACATCATGTACTTCCCTATTTAGGAGGAATTATCACAGGAAATTTCAAGGCATATAACTATCTGTCCACATCAATAAAAAACTTTATTCTTCCAGGTATGATGAAGATTGAACTTGAGAGCAAGGGATTTAAGGTTACAAAAATAGATAGATTGTTTCCCAATGTTTATATATTCGTGGCAAAGAAGGTTTAGATCTTCTCCATAACATTTTTTAAAGCTTTTATAAATGTATCATTTTCTTCAGGTTTTCCTATTGATACTCTAAGACAGTTTTCCATCATAGGAAGATGGGACATATTTCTCACGAGAACACCTTCTTCAATAAGCATTCTGTGAACTGTTTCCCCATCGGGAACTTTTATCAGAAAGAAATTTGCATCGGATGGATATACTTTTATGCCTTTTATTTTTTGAACCTGTTCCATGACTCTTTTTCTTTCGGATACTATTTTCTCTATCTGATTTTTTATAACTTCTTTTCCCTCTGTTAGAACAATCTTTCCTATTATCTGTGTAGGGTATGTTATATTAAACGGCTGTCTTGCCCTGTCTAAAAGGGAAGCAACATCTTTGTTCGCAATTAAAACACCCAGTCTTATTCCTGCAAGACCTATTTTTGACATTGTTCTGATTACAACAATTCTGTCAGAGTTTACAGCCTCATTTAAAAAATCTTTTTTATCTGAAAAGTGTATATAAGCCTCATCAACAGCGGTAAAAATCCCTCTTTCTGCTGTATAGAGAATTAGATCCCTGTCAAAACTGTTACCTGTAGGGTTATTTGGGGAAGCAAAAAAAGCAAGCTGAGGTTCTTTTTCAAGAGCTTTGTCTATCTCTCTCTTATCAAGCTGAAAGTTTTGATCAAGTAAAAATTCAGCTTTTGGCCTTCCTAATATGTCTGCAGAAACCTGATACATTGGAAAAGTGGGGACAGGATACATTACAGGTCTGTCAATCTGTCCCACCACAGTTACAAGAAGATGTATAAGTTCGTCAGAACCGTTTCCAAGAACAAGATTTTCAGGGCTGACTCCGTAAAAATCTGCTATTACCTCTTTTAGTTCCTGCGATGTCGGATCAGGGTATCTGTTAAGAGGAATGTTTTTAACTGCTTCAGAAATCTTTTCTTTTAACCATTCTGGAAGATCAAAAGGATTTTCATTTGATGAAAGTTTTACCCTGCAGGGTGTTGTTTCTGTTTTGTAACTTTTGAAATTCTTTAATCTATCTAAAAACATTAACTCCTCCTGAAAAAATTAGCATTAATATTATAAACATTTTAAAAAATGGCTAAATGTTTTAGAATTTTTTAAAAATATGGAGGTTAGGAGAATGAGAAGGGTATTATTGGGTCTGGTGGGAGTTTTTGTTTTTACAACAGCTTACGGGGCGGCATACAAAATTCCTGAACAGTCAACAAGATCAATGGGGACATCAGCAGCTTACTTTGCAGGTGCTGATTCTGCTGATTCAGCCTATTATAATCCAGCTGGAATGGTATGGATAGAAGATAAAGACAAAACACTTATAGAGTTGGGTGCAAAGTATATTTTTCTTCCAAGGATAAACTTTTATGGAGTAGCAAGGGATCCGCTTGGTTATGATCCATCACCACCAATTACAAACGCTAAAACGGTAAAGGAGGAGTTTGTAGTTCCTTACTTTCATTTTATCCTTCCTGCAGGAAACAGGACAAGGTTTGGTTTTTCGTTTGTGACCCCTTTTGGCCTTTCAAAAAGATGGTCTGCAGACTATCAGAGAGCTACTGCAGAGGAATTTACACTAAAAACATTTGAGTTTGACACAACTTTTGCATATCAAGTTGATAAAAGGCTTTCTCTGGGGGGTGGTTTAAGAGCTCTTTACTCTTCAGGAGAGATAAAGTACAGAAGAGAGCCTTATTACAGAATAAATATGGATGGGGAAAGCGGTATATCTTTTGGTTATCTTCTTTCAGCCGCGTTAAGACTGAATGAAAATCTGAGGATTGCAACAATATATAAATCAGAGATAAAACCTGAGATAAATGGAATGGCAAAAGGTTACATACTTCTCCCAGGTCCTACGGTTTATCCTATATCAACAGAGGGAAATGTGAAGGTTGTTTTACCTGCAGAGTGGAGGCTTGGTATATCTTACAATTATTCTGAGAATACAACTTTTGATCTGACATATGAGATAACATTCTGGGGAAGATATAAAAAGCTTGATATAAATTACGAGGATCCTGTTGCAGAAAATTCTTTAGGAAGACCGAAACCAAAGAACTGGCATGACTCAAAGACTATTCGTTTAGGGGTGAAGCACAGATTTAACAAGAAATTTACAGGGCTGTTAGGAATAGCCTACGATGAAACACCAATCCCCCAGTCAACACAGGGTTTTGAACTGCCAGACTCAAATGGATGGATGTTTTCTATAGGTTGTTTATGGAACCCAAAAACAAATCTTGAGCTGGGAGTTGCTTATCTTTATGTACAGAAGTTTGACAGAACGATAAATAATGCAAGTATGAATGGAGATTTTTCAGATATGAAAGCACATCTTTTAAACCTGTCTCTTGGATACAGATTTTAGAGGTGGAATATGGAAGGGAAATATCCTTACAGCAACTTTTACCAGCTTGTAAAGAAGAACGCAGAAAAATTTGGAAAAAAGCCCGCACTGTTTGAAGACAAACAGAAAATAACACATAGACAGCTCAAGGAATATGTTGATTCGTTTGCAAGATATCTTGAGCTGATAGGTGTCAGAAAGGGGGATCATGTTTCCCTTTTAATGGGAAATTCCAAGGAGTTTATTATCTCATTTCTGGCTATTGGAAAGTTAGGTGCTGTTGCTGTTCCTGTCAACACATTTTTAAAAAAAGAAGAGATTGAATACATACTGGATCACAGTGACTCAAAAGTTCTGATAACGCAGGATAGGTTCAGAAAAGAGCTTGTGGATATTTTTCAGAAAACCAAAGTAGAAAAAATAATATGGCAGGGGGATTACAAAAATTTTGATCAAAAAAATTTGTCATTTGAAGAAGGACTGACAGTAAAGGATTATGAACATATCAAACCCCAGTCAGATTTAGATGATACTGCTGTTATTATATACACCTCTGGAACAACAGGTAAACCAAAGGGTGTTATGCTTTCTTACAGAAATATATTCTCAAATCTGATAAATATTGAGAGAGTTGTTCCTGTATCTCACAAAGACAGGTTTATCGTTTATCTCCCTATGTTTCATACATTTACGCTTACAGCTACAGTCCTTCTTCCCCTGTATTTCGGGTCCCCAATAGTTATAGTCAGATCAATACTCCCTTTTTCAAACATACTGAAGCAGACGCTTCTGAAAAGAGTTACTATTTTTATGGGGGTTCCTGAAGTTTTTAACGCACTTTCCAAGGCAAAACTTCCCTGGTATTTTATGTGGTTCAACAGATTAAGAGCTTTTGTGTCAGGAGCAGCGCCTCTCCCACAATCAACACTTGAAAGAATGAAAAATAAATTTCCAAAAGTTCCTCTTCTTGAGGGATACGGTCTGTCAGAGGCCTCCCCCGTTGTTTCAATAAACAGAATGGAAAAACAAAAACCTCTATCAGTCGGTCCTCCTCTTCCGGACTATCAGGTAAAAATAGTTGATGATGAGCTGATGGAACTGACTACAGGGGAGATAGGTGAGATTATCGTAAAGGGAAATAATGTGATGAAAGGCTACTATAAAGATCCTACTGCAACAGAAGAAACGGTGATCAACGGATGGCTACTAACAGGAGATATGGGTTATGTTGATGAAGAAGGATACATATTTATTGTTGATAGAAAAAAAGACCTTATAATCTCAAAAGGTATAAATATATATCCAAGGGAGATAGAAGAGGTTTTGACATCCCATCCAGAAGTTGAAGAAGCTGCTGTTGTTGGTAAAAAAGATGAAACACACGGTGAGATACCTGTAGCTTTTATCAGGCTTACTGAAAGTTCAGATTTGAAAGAAAAAGATCTGAGAGCATTTCTGAAAGAAAAACTTGCAAACTACAAAATCCCAAAAGCTTTTTATTTTGTTGAAGATCTTCCCAGAAACGCAACAGGAAAAATTCTGAAAAGGGTATTAAAAGAAAAATTAAACAGGGGAGAGTTTGATTAAAACAAAGCAGGGTATATCTTTAATAAAATTTTCCAAAAATCCGAAAGATTTAATTAAATAAATCCTTCAAGGGTAGAAAAATGTCAAAAGCTTACATTGAAAGGATCAATGTTTATGGTTTTAAATCTTACGGAAACAGAAGGTTATCCATTCCTGTGGGGGACGGATTTGTTGGTATCGTTGGTCCAAACGGATCAGGAAAGAGCAACATAGGTGATGCTGTTGTATTTGCCCTTGGACTTGCGACAGCAAAATCAATGAGAGCCCTGAAACTTTCTGATCTGATCTTCTCATCAAGGGGTAAATCTGCAGAATATGCTGAGGTTGAGGTTATATTCAAAAATGAAGGAGCTTTTCCCCTTAATGATGATTATGTTTCCATATACAGAAAGATAGAACACAACGGAAAATCAACATACAAAATAAATGGAAGACCTGCAAAACAGTATGAAGTGGAGGAGATTTTATCTTATGCAGGCATTCCAAAACAGGGATACAACATAGTTACGCAGGGTGACATATTCAAGTTTATCAAGATGACCCCCTCAGAAAGAAGGGATCTTCTCAGTGAGATTGCAGGAATTACAGAGTATGAAGAAAGAAAAGAGAAAGCTGTAAAAGACCTTCAGGAATCAGAGGAAAAGATATCATCAGCAAGATTAATACTAAAAGAGGTGAGGGCAAACCTTAAAAGGCTTGAAGAAGAAAGGGAAAATGCTCTTATAGCATCACAGCTTGAAGAAAAGATAGCCCAGATACAGGACAAAATAAAAGGTGTAAAACTTTACTTTCTTTTAACAGAGCAGGAAAAAGCGTTAAAAGAGCTTGAGGAGATAGAGCAGAAAATAAACAGTCTTTACCTTGAAAAAGAAAGATCAATAGAAAAACAGAAAGAAAAGATACACCAGATAAAACAGCTTGAAAACACTCTTAATCAACTTCAGGAATCTTTACTGCCTATCAAAGAAAAAGAGGGCTCAATAACCTCACAGATAAGGCATTTGAATGAAAAAAAATCGGAGATAGAACAGGAGCTTGAAAGCCTGAAAGAACTGCTTAAGGATCTTGCAAAGGAGAAAGAGACCCACATCAAAGAGGTTATATCTATAGAAGAAGAGATAAAAAATTTAAAAAAGAAACTTCCCCAGATAAAAAGAGAGCTTGAAGAAGCTGAAAAGGAGCTTGAAGAAAAAAATAAGAAACTAAAAGAGATAGAGATAGGAGGATCAAAAGCAAAGTTAGATCTTGGGGAGGTTGAGAGGGAAGAAAAGGAACTCACAGAAAAACAGGGCTACCTCCACAAGGAAAAGCTCCACCTTGAGATGGAACTGTCAAGGATAATGGAAAAAGTGCAGAGCTATAAAGATGAGATAGACCAGCTCTCAACAGAGATAGAAGGACTGAGAAATTCAAAAAACAACATAAAATCATTTGTTGAAACACAGGAAAGAAAGATAAAAAGCCTCCAGAGTGAGCTCCAGAGACTAAAAATCAGAAAAGAAAGCATAACAAAAAAGCTCAGAGAAAATCGGGATAAAATAGAATCAAACTTTCAGAGGCTTGCCCAGATCCTTGCCCAGCTTTCACAGGTTAGAGAAGACAGGGTAATGGCACTTATAAGAGATATTAAAGGTGTTTACGGTCAGGTGGCAGATCTTATAGGTGTAAAAGACCCTGAGTATTCCAAAGCTGTTGAGGCAGCAGGAGGAGGAAGGTTAAAAAATATAGTTGTTGAGAACGACAGGGTTGCACAGGAATGTATTAAAGTCCTAAAGGAAAATAAAGGAGGAAAGGCAACATTCATACCCCTGAACAAAATAAGAGTTCCTTCTGTCAACAGACCTCCATTGATGAGAGGTGTTTTAGGTCTTGCTGTTAACTTTGTTGAGTACGATCCTGCAATTGAAAAGGCCGTAAGGTATGTATTTGGGGATACTGTTATAGTTCAGGATTTTGATTCTGCAAGAAGCTTAGGAATAGGAACATACAGAATGGTCACACTTGAAGGTGAGATATTTGAAAAAAGCGGGACAATAACAGGAGGTTCAGACAAAGGCAGATCAGGTATTCTGGGAAAAGGAAATCTTGAACAGGAAAAGATAAGGCTTGAAAAAGAGGACGACAGGCTGAAAGCAGAAGAAAAAGCTATGGAAGAAGAGCTAAAAAAATTAGAAGAAAAAATATCCCTTACAGAAAAAGAGCTCTTCCAGCTCAAAAACGAAAGCCAGAATGTACTTGAAAGAAACAGGGAGATTGAGAAAAAACTCCAGCACAACATAAGCAGAATAAACATTCTTGAAGAAGAGATTGTAAACCTGAAGAAAAAACAGTTTGAGATAGAAAACAAGCTTGAAAATGCAGAAAAGCACCTAAATGAGGTTGAAAAACAGATAAGCTCCGTCAAGCAGAAAAAAAGATCAATCTTAGAAAAAATGGAAAGTGAAGGACTACACAAATTAAGAAAAGAGTGGGAAGAAGCAACACAGAAGGTTTATTCCCTCAGAGAAAAGAAAAATGAGATTGAAAATCAGATAGAAAAACTCAAAGACAGACTTGAAAACAGCCTGAAGGTCAGAATATTCCAGATAGAAAATGAAAAGATGAAGATTGAGGACACTGAAAGAACCAAAACAGCCCAGATACAGCAGATAAAAGATCAGATTGAGGATCTGAGCAAACAGCTTTCAGATCTGTGGAAAGATCTGAAAGAAAAGGAAAAAGAAAGGGATAAACTCCTTGAGGATGTTGAAAATCTGAAAGAAGAGCTGAAAGTCCTCAGATACGAAGAGGAGAACATAAACAAGCAGATAACATACCTTCTTGAGGATAAAGGAAAACACGAGCAGAAGATAGAGGATCTAAAAGAAGAGCTTATGCTTCTTAGGGAGGAATACGACGGGGAAGCTGTAGAAGGAGACCTTAAACAGCTTGAGAGAGATCTAAAAGAGTATCAGGAAAAAAGACAGCAGATAGGAGCTGTAAACCAGAAAGCTGTTGAGGATTATCAGGAGATAAAGGAAAGGTACGATGATCTGAGTGAAAAGCTGAAAGTTCTTATAGATGAAAAAAAGTCTATTGAAGAAATGATACAAAACCTTGAGGAGAAAAAAATAAGGGCATTTATGGAGGTCTATGAAGCTGTAAACAAAAATTTAGGAAAGATATTCAGAAGACTTTCCCCGGGAGGAAAAGCCTACCTTGAGATAGAAAATGAGGAGGATCCCCTTTCTGGAGGTATTTTACTGAAAGCAAGACCGAGGGGAAAAGATGTAAAAAGGCTTGAGATAATGTCAGGTGGTGAAAAAACATTAACAGCTCTTGCCTTCCTTTTTGCTGTTCAGCAGTACAGACCTGCACCATTTTATTATTTTGATGAAGTAGATGCCCATCTTGATGATGCAAACGCAAGAAAGATCGCAGAGCTGATGAAAGAACTTTCTCAGGAAGCCCAGTTTATAGTGGTAACCCTTAGAGACACTATGGCATCTTATGCAGACAGGCTTCTTGGTGTTTCTGCAAGGGAAGGAATATCAAGCGTTTACAGTCTTGAACTTTCTGAA
>JALTAS010000069.1 GCA_027058925.1 Persephonella sp. | reverse complement strand
TATAGTTGGTGAGAAAAGACCAAACAAAGCACATAATGATATCCAGAAGGAAGCTATTATTATTTTTAATTTCTTATTCATCTAAAGCCCCCTTTAATATTGTGACCACGAGAGTATCAAAATCCATTCCCACAGCTGAGGCTGCCTTTGGGAGAAGGCTGTGGTCTGTCATTCCTGGAATAGTATTTATCTCAAGGAAGTATGGGATTCCATCTTTTAGTATAAAATCGACTCTTGCAGCTCCTTTACATCCTATTTTTTTGTATATTTTCAGACTATCCTGAATTAATCTTTCCCTTTCTTTTTCAGTCAGATCCGGGGAAACTATATACTGGGTTTTTTCTGATAAATATTTGTTTTCAAAATCGTAAAATCCTTCTTCAACCACGATCTCTATCGGTTCAAGGGCTTTGCCGTCAATAATACCAACAGTTATTTCTCTCCCGGCTACAAACTGCTCAATGATAACCTCATTATCTATTTTCAGGGCTTTTTTTATACTTTCCGGCAGTTTATCTTTTTCATAAACTATTTCAACACCGATTGATGATCCTTCCTGATTTGGTTTCACAACAGCAGGAAAAAGATCCCAGCTTTCTGCATCTTCTGGTCTGTTTACAGTTATCCATTTTGGTGTTTTCACTCCAGACAAACCTGCCAGCTCTTTTGAAAGGGATTTGTCCATAGCTATTGCACTTGCTTTTACGGGAGATCCTGTATATCTGTATCCCAGAGTTTCAAAAAGACCCTGAATTGATCCATCTTCTCCAAACTTTCCATGCAAAAGGTTAAAAATAACATCAGGGTTGTAATCAATAAGATCCTTAACAAACTTTTTTGGATTTACCGGATCAAAAACTTTAAATCTCAAATTTATTCTTTCAAGAGATCTTTTGACAGCCTCCCCACTTCTTATTGATATCTCCCTTTCTGAAGATCTACCTCCGTATACCAATGCGATTTTCAAATCACTCAACAATTTGAATTTCCTTCTCAAGTTTGATACGGTACAATTCCCCTACTCTTCTTTCGGCTGTTTCAATTAATTTCTTTAATTCTTTAAATTTTCCACCACCTATGTTTATCAGAAAATTTGCATGTTTTTCTGAAAAAGCCACATTACCAATCCTGAAACCCTTGAGCCCTGCCTTTTCCAGCAGATAACCTGCAGGGTGATCTGGAGTATTTTTGAAGGTTGAACCGGCTGTTGGGTATTTAAGCGGTTGTTTTCTACTTCTCTCTTCAAGATGCTTTTTTATTATAGATTTTATATCCTTTTTTGATGGTTTTAGTTTTAGTACAGCTTTATAAACAAATCCTTCTTTCTGGAATGGGGACTTTCTGTAAGAAAAATCTATCTGATCCCTTTTTAGAAGATGTAGATTTCCTTCTCTGTCGTACCAGTGAACCTCATCAATTATGTCTGAGATTTCTGTTCCGAAAGCTCCTGCGTTCATTACAACAGCCCCACCGACTGTTGCAGGTATTCCTGAAAGGTTTTCAAATCCCTCAAGGTTTAGTTTTTTCACTATATTTGTTATTGTCTTAAAGCTCACTCCTGCTTCCGCTTCTATATAGTAGTTTTTACCTTCCTGTTTGATACTGAACTTTTTTAGATATCTGGTTGAAACAAAAAATAGATCAATAATTCCATCAGAAAAAACGGTGTTGCTTCCAATTCCAATAGGAAAAAATCTCTTTTCCCTCTCAATGGATTCTATCAGTAGCATTCTGATCTCATCACTGGAGGATGGAAAGTAAACATTTTTTGCCTTTCCACCTATTTTTATACTGCACATTTTTGACAGGTCAACAAACTTTTCAATTTTTATTGATCTCATTTAATATCCTGTCTATCAAAACTTTTTGAGGGTTTTTAACGGCAATTTCTGTTATCTCTTTACCTCTATCTTCATTTAAAGCTTTTAATATTATATTCTTCAGCTTCTGTACATCAAGCTCACTTTCCCTCATTATACTGCACAGTCCCTTTTGTTCAAGCCATCTGACATTGTAATACTGGTGGTCTGAAACAGCATAAGGATAAGGAACAAAAAGGGCAAACTTTCCTGCAGTTATTATCTCATACGTTGATGATGCACCTGATCTTGAAATCACAAAATCGGAAGCAGAATACAGGAGACCCATTCTTTTAAAATATCTGTAAAACATAAGATTTTCAGGGACTTTTTTTGTTTTTTTAAAATGTTTACCGCCTATAAGAATAAACTGTATCTGGGGCATCTCCTTAGCGATTTCAAGAGCAATTTCAGAAAGCTTTCTTGATCCCTGACTTCCACCAAAAACAAGTACTGTTGGCCTGTTTTCTATCCCTATTTTATCTCTTGCTTTCTCCTTTGAAATGGAAAGGTCATCAATAATTGATTTTCTGATGGGAAGTCCTGTCAGTACAGTCTTTTCTTCAGAAAAGTATTTTTTTGAGTGTTCAAATGTTATAAATATTTTTCTTGCGAATTTAGAGAGCAGTCTGTTTGTGTAAGAAGGTATTGAGTTTTGCTCATGAATAAAAAGTGGAGTTCCTGTGATTATACTTGCAATACCAAGGGGCAGAGAAGCGTAGCCTCCAAAACAGAGGCAGAAGTCAGGCTTTTCTTTTTTTATTATTTTTGCTATCTGAAATGATGTTTTTATAAGTTTAACTGCTGAAAAGAATGCTTTAAGAGGATTTTTGCCTCTTACTCCAGTTACAGGAAAAAGAAATTTTTTGTCTGAGGGGAATTCATGCCTTGCCTCTATTCCCCTGTCGGTTCCAAAGTAATAAACCTGAAAACCTCTTTTTTTCAGTTCCTCAGAAATAGAATATGCAGGATAGAAATGACCACCTGTTCCTCCTCCTGCCACAAAAGCCTTCATAAAACTCCCCTTCTGTAAATGGTCTGCTTTGGTTCTTTTGTAAGCCTGAGCAGTATTCCTGCTGCTGCTGACATTACAAGAAGAGAGGAGCCTCCATAGCTTATAAACGGAAGGGTAAATCCTGTTGGAGGAAAGAGACTTATATTAACAGCTATATGGAAGAAAGCCTGAATTACTATCATATAGGTTATTCCAACACCTAATACCTGGGAGAATGTGTCATCCAGATTAAGGCTGATTTTTAACCCTCTATACAGTATTAAAAGGAAGATAAATATAACAAAAACAGCCCCTAAAAATCCAGTCTCTTCTCCAATAAGGGCAAATATGTAATCTGTGTGTATCTCAGGAAGGTATTTCAATTTTTGTGTTCCTCCTCCTATTCCTTCACCTGTAAGTCCTCCTTTTACAAAGGAAAGTATTGATTGAAATACCTGATAGCTTATACCTGTTCTGTTCTCAATAGGGTTCAGCATAGCTTCGATTCTTTTCTCAGCGTAACCGGACTTCATTATAAAGATCAAAAATAAAGGTAGAAATAAAGCTGGAAACAGAAGCAACTTTTTCCATGAAAATTTTGAGCTGAAAAGAACTGCAAAAACAAGAACCGCTATAAAGAGTGCTGCTCCCTTATGGGGCTGTATTAAAACTAAAAATATCATGATACTGGGGATTGATAATGCAGTTATCAGACTGCTCCATCTGTTGAAAAACTCTTTTTCATTTTTTTTCCTGTGAATAAAGTAGGCAAGGAAAAATATCGCTGAAAGCTTTGCAAGCTCTGAAGGCTGAAATCTTGCTATGCCTAAATCAAGCCATCTTTTTACAGATGTTCCTGATACATGGGCTGGAAAGATCAGTACAACAACAAGCAGTATAGCCGTCAGCACTGCCAACGGATAGGCGATCTTTTTTAAAAAATCAAGGGGGGTTAGATAAAGAACAAACATAAAAAATATTGAGACTGCAGACCAAAGGATCTCCCTTCTAAGGTAGTAATAGGGATCTTTGTTGTTTATTAATGACGGTACTGATGTGGCGCTGAACACAAAAACTATTCCAAGAATAATAAGAATAAGAAAACAGATTACAAGAACCTTATCAAAGTAAAAATTCCTTATCATCTATTCAAGAC
>JALTAS010000068.1 GCA_027058925.1 Persephonella sp. | reverse complement strand
GCATTCCTGTTGTTACCCCCGGTATATGTATTATTCCTACAGTCTGGAGCATATTTTTCATAGGTATTAAAGCTGATCTGACAGCATTTTTCTTTATGAAGTAAAAAGCATCTTTTAGACTTCCTCCCACAGCTGTTATGTTTTCTATTATGTCTATTGTATTTTTTGCTTCTCCTTTCATTCTGTCAACAGTTAAAGAATAGACATTAAGAGAGTTTCCTATAATCATTCCTCCTACCGGTATTATCTGATTGGACTGTAGGGATATTATCCCAAACAGTAAAAGCGTAAAAATAACAATAGATGAGGCTAAAAATATAGTTAAAAAAGCTGTTATGTAGCCTTTTTCTTTCAGATTTACCCTTTTCTGGGCTGTGTAAGATGCAAAAAGCACCATCACAAACAGTATTCCAAACAGCTCAAAAGGATTTTCAAGCCTGAATACAAAAACCAGCAGGTATCCTAATAACAGAAGCTGGATCAAAGCTCTTAAAGAATTGATGAAAAGTGATCTTTCAATTCCAAGCTTTTCCTTATATGAGTAGTAAAGGGCTATAAGAATAAGAATGTAGGACAGTAAAAATTTGTATTCCATCTTTTACCTTTGAGTTTTGTGGAAAGGATATTATTATAACTATATGGTTTATAAAATGGGAGTGGTTCTATCTTTCGTTTGGCTATTCGTGGTGGGTTGTTCAGGTATAAAAACCGGTGTTGAAACTTCAGAAACAGATTTTAACAGAGTTGTAAAGTATGAAGGACCTAAAGCAAGGGTTTCTGTGGTTGTTTTTTGTAAAACAGAAAGATGCAATAAAAACCTTGCAGGTTCTACAAGGGATCTTTTAGTAAACGAACTTGTCAGATTAAACAGATTTATAATCCTTGAAAGGGGAGAAAATCTTGAGAGCATTAAAAAAGAGCTTCTTCTTTCACAATCCGGCCTTGTTGATCTAAAGAAGGCTGTTCCTACAGGTCTTTTGGAAGGTGCAGACATACTTATCGTTGGGAGTATAACATCGGTAGAGCCTGATAAAACAAAGTTTTTTGTTCCTGTTTTAATACCCTGGAGGGAAGGTGGAAGACAACATATTACAGGTGGGTTGTTTGAGCTTAAAAAAACTTACATTCAGATGTTTGTCAGGATTGTTGATATAAGAACAGGCAGGATTTTAAAGTCCTTTAGGGTAGAAGGTGAATACACAAAATGGGATACAGCCTTAGGAGAAGGAGCATTCAAAAAAGGTTCTGTTCTTGGAGGGGTTCAGGTAAGTCAGAACATTTCTGTTGAAATGGCTGCAATTGATCTTGTAAAGAAGCTTTCAAAAGAGATAATAAAAAATATTCCTGAGAATTACTACCGCTACCGTTGATAAAATTTGTGAAAAATCCCATATTTAAAAACAAAAAGGAGTTTTAAGATGGGATGGATTAAATATATCCTTGTTTTTCTGTTTTTTTTAGGAACAGCTTCAGCCCAGCCATTTATGATGGAAAGTAAGGAAAGAATAATAATTCTCAACCAGAATATGTTTTTTGGAAAGTTTTTTTATTTCAAAAAAAATCCGGTTAAGATGGTTTCACTGCCTGGAGATTACATCCTGAAGATAAACAGCAAGACCTGTCCCCTTGGTTTTGTCCTTGCAGAGAGAAAGTACATTCAGGGTTATTATGATATAAATCTTGAGCCTATTGAAAAAAAGGGAAAATGTATAACTTATGTTGGGAACATACCTGAAAGAAAGCTGATTAAGGATCTGACTATCGGACAGCTTGTTCTTACATACTGTGAGCTTGACAGTTATGTTAACTGCGACAGAGGAGAAATAACATGGGAGCTTTATTACTTCCCATCTGAAAAGTCTAAATAAAGTTTTTTATTATATCTGCGGTTTTCTTTAATGCTCCTCCTTCCCCTAATTTTTCTTTTACTTTTTTTAGATCCTGTTTTGTTTTCTGGTAAAGGTTTTTATCACTTAGGTATCTGAGGCTTTCTCTTGCTATAGCTTCAGAGTTGCAGTCTTTCTGGAGAAGCTCTTTTATCACCTCTCTACCTGCTATAAGGTTTGGAAGTCCAAGAAAATCTATTGAAACAAGCATCTTTCCAATAAAAAATGTGACAGGAGATACTTTGTAAACAAGGAGGAATGGGTTTCCAATGATAGATGCCTCAAGAGTGGCTGTTCCTGAGGCTATAACAGAAAAAACTGAATGCTTCATAACCTCGTATGAAGGATTTTTAAAATCTTTTTTTGTTGTGATTGTCAGGGGAAGTTTGGAGTCAGATGTTATTTGACTAACAATACCCTCTACATTTGGCGTTGCTGGGATAACAAAATGAATATCTTCCCTTTCTTTTTTTATTAGCTCTGCCGCTTTTAGCATTATTGGAAGGAGGGTTTTTACCTCACTTTCCCTGCTTCCACATAGAAGCCCAAATATTTTCTTTTCTTGGGGAATACCAAGCTTTTGTTTGAACTGTTTTTCATCCGTTTCTGTTTTTATTATGTCTAAGAGAGGATGTCCCACATACTCAAAATTCATTACATCAAGATAATCCCTGTAAACCTCTTTCTCAAAAGGCCATATTGATATCAGAATGTCTGTGTTTTTTGCTATTTTTGGTATTCTTCCCTTTCCCCAAGCCCATACCTGAGGGGCTATAAAATAAACGGTTTTTATACCTCTTTTTTTTGCCTCTTCAAGTAGTTTGAGATTAAATCCGGGAAAATCCACAACAATAAGAAGATCAACACCATTCTCAAGCTCTTTTACGGCTTTTTGAAAAGCCTTTCTTATCTTGAAGTATTTAGGAATAGCCTCAATCAGACCAACAACAGATATGTCCTCCAATCTTTCAACAGTTCCACACCCTGCTTCCCTCATCTTTGGACCTGTTATCCCTATCCATCTGTAATCGGGAAGCAGTTTTATAAGCTCTGATGCGTAGTTGTCCCCTGATATCTCTCCTACGCTTATAAATATCTTTTTCAACTTTTCCCCTAAATTTTTTGATAATTATACCAGACTTGAATTATATGCCTGCTTCCATAAATTGTAAGTTATTGAAAATTCTGAAAAAGGAGGATTTTATGGAAAGGTTAACACCTGAAGAAAAACAGAAATTAGACAAACAGCTTAAGGAGGTTTCAAAGAGGGTCAATGAGATATTAGATACCTACGGGGAAAAGGCTCTGCAGGAGGTTCCTGCAAGGGGAAGAAAGCTTATAGGATATGTTCCCCAGTTCCTTATTGATGCCCTAAACAGCGTAACAACTGTATGGTCTTACGATTACAGGCTTATATCCCTTGAAGAAAAAGAGGTGGTTAGAAAGAGCGGAAACAAGGAAAAGGTTTATCAGGCAACAGTTGAGGTCTCTCTATGGATACTTGATGATAGGCTGAAAAAGGTTCAGATAGGAGGAGGGGAGAATGTAACCCCTGCAGATGCTGTAAAAGGTGCTATCACAGATGCTATTGGAAAATGTTTATCTCTTTACTCAATAGGAAGTAAGGCTTACAGAGGAGAACTTGAGCTGAAAGGTGTTAAACAGTTTGAACCAAAAACAGCTTTTGCCACAGAAAAACAGATAGAGTATGTGAAAACCCTTGCTAAAAAAACAAATATTGAGTATCCAAAAATGGTAAAACAGATACTGAACAAGACTGTAAGATCTGAAGATGATCTGAAAAGTCTGACAGGATCAGAAATAAGTAGGGTGATTGAAGCTTATAAAAGAATTGCTGTTTAATTAAATGGTCGGAGCGAGCGGACTCGAACCGCCGACCTCTGGCCCCCCATGCCAGTGCTCTACCGCCTGAGCTACGCTCCGACCTTATTCTCCATTTAACTTTCTGTGTAGTTTTTTACCAACCTTAAAAGATATTCCAAATCTTTCAGGTATCAATTTTTCCTCTTTTGTTTTAGGGTTTCTTCCTATTTTAGGAGCTCTTTTTTTGACTATAAACGTTCCAAATCCTGATATCTGTATCTTGTGGTTGTCGTCCCCGTTTGTTATC
>JALTAS010000067.1 GCA_027058925.1 Persephonella sp. | reverse complement strand
AACATAAACAAAAAATCGGAGGTTAAGTGATGAAAATGGGACATCTTTTCTACCTGATTGTAGGTTCTGTTTTCCTTGTTTTCTCAGCTGGAAAATCCCAAGCAGGTAAAGTTGAGTTTGAACACCCAGATGCAAAACCTATAATGATGAAGGATATTCCACCAGGACCAAGAATTTATGCTATTCCTTCAAACTGCAAGCTGAACAATCCGGATTTTATAAAAAAAATGGCGCCAAAAGGTAAAAAGCTATTTAACAACAAAAAGGCAGCAAACTGTGTTGCCTGTCACTGTGCTCCCGGCTCAGTTGGTTGTGGAAATATAGGTCCTAATCTTGCCCATTACAAAAACACTCTTATGAAAGCTGAATATCTGGGGGGACAGAAAAAGACGGTTTCCTGGCTTTTCCAGAGAGTTGCAGATTACAGAGTACAGATACCTCCTGAATATCAGAAAGAGCCTTACTACAACATAATGACTGTAAACCTTACAACAGGGAAACTTTCTTACGACGATGTATGTGCTATAACAGCATTTCTTCTTTCTCTGGAGTAGAAGATGAAAAGAAGTGTTGTTCTTATGCTTTTTGTTTTTAGTGTGTGTTACGGAGATATTCAGTGGCTTGACCTTAACAAAGGATTTGGTAAGGCCTCAAAAGAGGGAAAGTTAGTGATGATATACGTATACTCCCCAAAATGTCATTACTGTAAGGAGATGGAAGCCAAAACATTTAAAGATAAAAAAGTGCAACAGACCATAAACAGATACTTTGTCCCTATAAAGGTAAGAAAGTGCAGTGAAGATGGGATGTTTGTCAGGGAGGAATACGGTTATCTTGGAACTCCCACATTCCATTTTGTAAAACAAAGTGGTGAAAAAATAAAAAGCCTTTTTGGAGCATGGCCAAAAGAGGATTTTCTAAAAATACTGAAGTATTTCTACTCAGGAGTCTACAGAAAAAAATCAATGACAGATTACTTCATGGAAGAACAATAAAGGAGGTATAAAAAAGATGAACAGAAGAAAATTTCTAAAAGTGAGTGCTGTGGCAGGAACTGTTGTGGCAATCAGTCCATCACTGCCTGTCCCTACCTTCTCTGCAAAAGCAGCTCTTAAGAAAAGAAGCTTTGAGGAAGCTCTCAAGGAAATAACAAAAGGTAAAAAACCTGTTGAATCAAAAAAAGTAAAGCTGATAGCTCCCTCTATAGCAGAAAATGGTGCTGTTGTTCCTGTAAAGGTTGAGATTGTTGAACCTATACATAATGTTAAGGCTATACATATTATGGCTGACAAAAATTTTGATCCGTGGTCCTGCAGTATCCACCTTTCAGAAAAAAACGGTAAACCTTACTTTGCGACAAGGATAAGACTTGCAAAAACAATGAATGTTTATGCTATAGCCGAGCTTAAAGACGGCTCATTCATTATGGCTAAGAAGCATGTAAAAGTAACCATCGGTGGATGTGGTTAATAAAAAAAGGAGGAGAATAAAATGGCAAGAACAGCTTTGATAAAACTCAGACCAAGAAGATACAAAAAAGGAGACATTATAAGGGTTGATTCTGTTATTATGCACCCTATGCATACAGGTCTCGTAAAAGACAAAAAAACAGGCAAGATAATCCCTCCCCACTACATAAACAAAGTTGAGGTTTATTACGGAGGAGAGCTTATAACATCAATAGATGTTAATGCATCTGTAAGTGCTAACCCATTTTTCTCATTTTATCTTGTTGCAGACAAAAAAGCCCCTTTGAAGATCGTGTGGAAGGACAATAAAGGGGAAGTTACAGAAAAGACTGTAAAGATAAAACCACACTGAGGAGGGAATGAAATGAAGGTTAAATATATAGGAATGCTTAGCCTGTCTGTTCTGATTATTTCAGGTGCTACTTCTGAAGAGATAGGTCAGGCTATATCCCCGGAAGACTGGAAACTGTATGAAGAAGGTATAAACCCCGGTGAGGTTTTTGCTGAAGAGGTTGGAGGAGATCTTTTTGAAAATCCTATGGGACCTAAAAAAATATCCTGTGCCTCATGCCATGTGAAGGAAGGGGATGTAGAAGAGCGAGTAGCAACAGCTGCAGCCTACTATCCTAAATACGACAAAGATGCAGGGATGATAATAAACCTTGAACAGAGAATACAGATATGTCAGAGCAAGCATATGGATATGAAACCTTTTTCACTGAAAAGCAAGGAAAACACAGCATTAACAACTTACCTTTACTATCTTGCACAGGGAACAAAGATAGATGTTGACACAAGGTCCCCTATGGCAAAAGAGTACCTCAAATACGGAAGATACATATTCACGCTAAAAAGAGGTGTAAGAAACCTTTCCTGTCAGGTATGCCATGAGTTCGCAGCAGGAAGGGTTCTGAGGATGCAGTGGCTTAAACCTCTCGGTTTTGAGTACAACGGTATAAAAGGAACAACCGCAGCAGACCACTGGCCTGCTTTCAGAATGACAAAAAATAAAGTCCAGACACTACAGCAGAGATTTCAGGGCTGTCAGAAACAGGGAGGACAGAAAAAACTTCCACTTGGATCAAAAGAGATGGTAGCCCTTGAGCTGTATGTAAAATCACTATCAAACGGGGCAGAACTGAAAACACCAGGACTTAGAAGATAGGAGGAAGATATGAATCTGACCAGAAGGGATTTTTTAGAGCTTGCTGCTATAGCCGGTATCTCTCTAACAGGAGGAAATGCCCTTGCCCAGCTTGAGAAACTTTCACCTGAAAAACTTATGGAATTTAAACCTGTTGGAAATGTTACCCTTCTTCATATATGTGATCTCCACGCACACCTTAAACCTCTTTACTGGAGAGAACCTTCAACTCTTCTTTCTCACCCTTCTCTTGTAGGAGAGCCGGGATTTTTGTGCGGGAAAGCTTATCTGGAATACTACGGTGTAAAGCCGGGATCTTTAAGGGCTTACTTTGATACATACCTTGATTTTTCTGAGCTTGCCCAAAAGTATGGAAAAATGGGTGGTGTTGCCCATATGGCAACCCTCGTAAAACAGATCATCTCAGAAAGGGGAAAAGACAGAGTTCTGTTTATGGATTCAGGGGACACATGGCAGGGAACAGCTGTGGCTCTTTTTACAAAAGGAAAAGCGGTTGTTGATGTTCAGAATGCACTTGGTGTAGATGTGATGGTTGGACACTGGGAATTTACATATGGTAAAGAAAGGGTTCTTGATCTTGTTGAAAACCATCTAAATGCCGAGTTTATAGCCCAGAACATAGCAGATCAGATGTGGGAGGAGCTTGTCTTTCAGCCTTACACAATAAGAGAGGTTGGCGGCGTAAAAATAGGGATAATAGGAAATGCTTTTCCATATACTCCTATAGCCAATCCCAAAGAGTTCACAAAAGGATGGACATTCGGAATACAGCCTGAAAGACTCCAGCAGTTTGTTGATGAGCTCAGAGAGGAAAAGAAGGTTGATCTTGTTGTTCTCCTATCCCACGATGGATTTTCTCTTGATCAGGCTCTTGCGAAAATGATAAAGGGAATAGATATAATCTTCAGCGGACATACACATGATCCGGCACCAAAACCTATATTTGTTAACAACACAATGATAGTAATAGCAGGGTCTCACGGGAAATATCTGGGGAGATTGGATCTTGATGTAAAAAACGGAAAAATAAGGAACTGGAATTACAAGCTTATTCCGGTAGCTTCAAACTTTATAAAACCTGATCCTGAAGTTGAAAAGCTTGTTGAGGATATATACAGACCGTATCAGAAGAAACTTTCAGAAAAAATAGCCAAAACCCATCAGATACTCTACAAAAGGGACACATTTTATTCAACATTTGACAGGGTTATCTGTGAAGCAATAAAAGAGGAAACAGATGCAGAAATAGTCTTTACCCCGGGATACAGATGGGGAACCACCGTTCTGCCGGGAGAAGACATAACTGTAGATAATGTTTATGAAATGACAGCCATAACATACCCGGATGTTTACACCTTTGAGATGAAAGGTGAAAAACTGAAGATGATACTTGAGGATATCGCAGACAACGCCTTCAACAAAAATCCCCTTTACCAGCAGGGTGGGGATATGAGCAGGCTTCTTGGTATGGAGTATGAGATAAAGCTTGGGGCTCCTGCTGGAAAAAGGTTAAGAAATATCAAGGTAAACGGTAAAGATCTTGATCCAAACAGATATTATCTGATCTCAGCCTGGGGTGGAAATCTGTACAGAGCAGGAAAAAATGTTAGACCTGATCACAGACCTGTTTATGAGATAGTTATTGATTATTTAAAAAGACACAAAACCGTCAATCCACCTCTAAAGTCAAACGTCAGGGTTATTGATGTTAAGTGCGGCTGTCCTAAAAAGGGAGGTATCTGTTCTTGATTAAAAGATTTACATTTTTTGTCTTGCTAACATGGTTTTCATTAATGCTAAGCGGGTGTATCACCGCAATGGAATGGTCAACAAGGGATGAAGATGATGATGAATACTACCCTCCTAAAAAGGTAGCTGTTGAAAAAAAGAAAGAAAACAAAAACTCAAAAGGCTACAAACAAAAAGCTGTTGATGAAGAATATGAGGAAATACCTGACATATACGAAGTAGCTGTAAAAATGAGCTACAAAGAAGCAGATCTCCTTTTAAGATCTGCACTTGAGGAAGCAAACTTCAAAATAATAAAGGTCTCCCATGTTACAAAGGGGATGAAAGAGCAGGGAAGAACAGATTTCTGGGAGGATATGAATATATATCTGGTATGCAAACTGTCAGACGGTTATTTCGTCCTAAGACACAACCCACATCTTGTAGGTTTCTGTCCGTACAGAATATACACATACAGAAATAAAGATGGCCTCCTTGTGATAGGTATGGTAAAGCCATCTATGGCTGTTAGATACATGGGAAATCCAGATATGAAGGCTATTGAAATACTTAAAAAACACGACATTCAGCTAAAAAACATTATTGATGAGATAACATCTAAATAATCAGGAGGTTTTGCGGCATGAGAAAATTTGGTTTAACAATGGCAGGACTTGGAGCTGCAGCTCTTATCGCAGGAACTGCAAATGCAGGTCCAAAATTTTATTTTGGGGAAGGAAAAGATCTGGAGATCTTTCTCATGGGGCAAATATGGGGGGTTTATGGAACAAATGTTGAGATTCCAGGTCAAACAAACCTTAAAGAAAATAAAGGAGATATCTATATCAGAAGAGGCAGATTTGGTTTTAAAGGGCACTTAATGAAAAATCTTTCCTGGAAAATATGGTTTGCTCACGATAACCTTGGGAGAGATGATCTTAATCCTGTTGATGCTGCAAGGGGTGCTGTTAAAACAGGAGGGCTTAACTACTCAAAATTTGAGGTTTGGGACGCTTACTTCACGTGGGCTGTTGACAAACAGTTTGCGAACATATCCCTTGGGTATTTCAGACCACAGATAGGAAAAGAAAGTATCACTTCAGGGTTTGCTGTCCTCTCCTTTGAAAAAGGATTGCCAAATTTCTATGTAAGGAGACACATAATAGGAAAACCTGATGCAGGATCAACTGGATTTTCTTCAGCAAATGGAAGGATTTTCCTTGTTAACTGGGGTGGTCTTTATAAGTCGTCAGGATGGAGCCTTAACTGGAATCTTGGTGTAGGTGATAACCAGAACTACACAGATAAAAGCAACTGGTCTCCACTCTGGTCAGCAAGGGTTGCACTCTCTATAGGCGATCCTGAAATGAAAAAATATAAACTCGGCTATAAACAGACATATTTCGGAAAAAGAAATGGTGTGACAATAGGTCTTAACTACGGACATCAGGGGGAAGGTATAGACAGGAAAAAGAGCAATAAGCAGTTTGATAAAAATGAGATATACGGAATAGATATCCTTGCGAACTACGGTCCTGTAGATCTATTCGGTGAGTACGATATTCTTAAAAGAGACTGGTCAGACGGCACAGATTATTCTGACAAGGTCTGGACAGTGAAAGCAGCTTACAGCTTCAAGCTACCAAATGGCCAGATCTTACAGCCGGCAGTTGCCTACGGGGTTTTTGACCCTGACAGCAACGGAAACTCAATTTACGGCAAAAAGAAAAACACTATATGGGATGTTGGAGTTAACTGGTACATACAAAAGCAAAGGGCAAAGCTTATACTTCACTACGCATCAGGAAAGGTTGAGAACTACAGCGGAACGCAGGATGCAAAATCCTCGTATTTAGGGTTTGGTTTCCAGTTCAAAATTTAAAGACAGGGGCTTTCCAGCCCCATTTTCAGGAGGAAAAGATGAAGGAATCAATAATCACTTTTTTACTGGTTTTGGGAACAATTTTTGTAGCTCCTGCACAGGAAAAATCAGGGGAAGGGCTTGTTATATACAAAGTTGAGATGGATGCAGATGAAGTTGTTCAGGTTCTTAAAGCAAACCTTGAAGCTCAGCAGATAACGCTTGTTGACACAACGAATCCTGCTGCATCTCTTTCAAACAATGTAAAGATATTTCCAGATTTTGATAAGCTAAATGTCTCTTTCATACAGAACTTTCTCGTTACAAGTATAACAACCCTTTACAAAATTTATACAGTTGATCCAAACGCTATGGTCTTATCCCCATGGGTCATAACGATATACCAGTATGAGGATGATGATTACTCTTATATCGTGAGAACCAGAACATCTCAGCTTTTGAAAGGATCAGTTCATCCAGAAGTTATAAAAGCCGTAAAAGAGCTTGAATCAAGAATAGATGCAGCCATTGCCGACCTGCTGTAATCCTAAAGCTTAGTACTTTTCCTGCCTGGGCAGCACCTGCTGCCTCTTTTTTATATACTTTTTTGCTACTTTCAGATCATCAAAAGGGATTATATCTTTCCCTACAATCTGATAACTCTCATGCCCTTTTCCTGCGATAAGGATTATATCTCCTTCTGACGCTGTATAAACAGCCTCTTTTATGGCTTTTTCCCTGTCAGGAATTACCTCAAAGTTGTTTCCCTTGATACCTGATTTTATGTCTTCAATTATTTTTAAAGGATCTTCTGATCTTGGGTTATCAGATGTTATGATCACAATATCAGAAAGTTCAGATGCTATCTTACCCATCAAAGGTCTTTTTGATCTGTCCCTGTCTCCGCCTGCACCAAAAACCGTGATAAGCCTTCCTTTTTTTAGATCTTTAAGGGTCTGGAGAACATTTTTTAATGCATCAGGGGTGTGGGCATAATCAACAAAAACAGAAAAACCGTTTCCATCTATTCTCTCAAGCCTTCCCCTTACAGGCTGAAGATTTTCTGATGCTTTAGACAGAAATTCAGGTGAAAATCCCATTTTTAAAAGGATAGATATAGAAAGAGCCGTGTTGTAAACATTAAAAAGACCTATAAGTTTTGTTTTTACAGGTATTCTTTTGTCCTTCCACAGTAGAAAAAAGGAGGAGCCTTTTTCTGAAAGTTTTATGTCTTCTATTTTGAAATCTTGAGAGTTTTGCATTCCAACACCGGAAATATTTTTATTTTTTTTAAATCTGTTGTAAAGCCTATTTCCGTATATATCATCCGTGTTAACAACTGCTGGAGTTTCTCTGTCCAGCATATCAAACAGCTTTTCCTTTGTAGAAAAATATTCCTCCATATTTTTGTGGTAATCAAGATGATCCTGCGAAAGGTTTGTAAACACAGCACCTGAAAACTCCGTTCCGTAAATTCTCATCTGATCAAGGGCGTGTGAAGAAACCTCTGCAACAACATATTCTGCTCCCAGATCGCCCATTTGTTTCAAGGTTTTGAACCACTGTATAGAGTCAGGTGTTGTTCTTCCTTCAGATATCACCACATCTCCAACCCTGTAATCTATTGTTCCGATTATTCCTGTTTTTCTGCCTGATTTTTCTATAAGCTGTGATATCAGATAGGAAACTGTTGTTTTGCCATTTGTTCCTGTTATTCCTATTATTTTTATCTTTTTGTCTGGAAAGCCGTAAAACTTCCTTGAGATCTCAGCCTGTTTTTTTCTGGTGTCCTGCGTCAAAACAACCCATACATCAGGGTATCTCTCTCTTATCTTTTTACCTGTTTCTTCATCCTGAACGACTACAGCAGATGCCCCGTTTTTTACCGCTTCCTCAACAAAGTTGTGTCCGTCTGTATTTGTTCCTTTTAAAGCGAAAAAAACATACCCATTTTTAACATCTTTTGAGCTGTTTGAAAGGTCTTTTACATGATTATCCTTTCCTGTGTTTAGTATCTCTTTTTTTTCAAAAAGCTGATCTACATTTTGTGTTTTCATACCTGAAGCATCTTTTCAATGGTTAGCTTTACACTTTCTCCAAGGGCGGTAAGATTATATCCCCCTTCAAGCATGAAAAGAAAAGGAACATCTTTTGTTTTCAAAATGTTCTCCACTATCTTTCCTATTCCTTCTGTGGATACATCAAGGTAAGTCAGGGGATCATCCATGTGAAGATCGTATCCTGCAGATACCATGATTATGTCAGGATCAAACCTCTCTATTAGAGGTGGAAGTTCTTCAGAATAAACTTTTTCATAAACATCATCACCTGTTCCTGCAGGCAGTGGAACATTGTATGTGTATCCGTAGCCTTTTCCCTTTCCCTTTTCTTCTTTTGATCCTGTTCCAGGGTAAAAAGGGTATTCATGTGTTGAAAAATAAAAAACAGTATCATCATCATAAAATGCCTTCTGTGTTCCATTCCCGTGGTGGGCATCAAAATCAATGATAAAAACCTTTTCATATCCCTTTTTCTGTGCGTATCTTGCAGCTATTGCGATGTTGTTAAATATACAAAAACCCATAGCTTTTGAGTATTCTGCGTGATGTCCCGGAGGTCTAACAGCAGCAAAAATCCTTTCAACCTCTCCCTTTTTCAATCTGTCAACAGCCTCAAGCCCTGCACCTACAGCATAAAGAGCAGCCTCATAGGAAAAAACAGAGCATCTTGTATCAGGATCAAGGTATGTTCCCCCTGCAGAGCAAAGATCCATTATCTCCTGCGGATAATAAGGATCATGAACCATCGCAACATCCTGTGCCGTTGCTCTTCTTGGCTTTATAAATATCAACTTATCCTTTATCAGATCCACATACTCATTTATCGCGGTAAGCCTTTGGGGAGATTCAGGATGTCCTTCACCTGTGTCGTGCTTCAGGTAAATATCATCGTATATATAACCAACCTTCCTCATCTTTTACCACCTCTGAATAAGCTTTTTAACTTTTTTAATATATTTGTAAAAATTCCTTTTTCAGCCTCCGTTTTTTCCTGTATTAGGGATGTTGTAAACTTATGTTTTATGTTGTCAAGTAGTATAAACTCATCACACACTCTTCTGAGCTCGTATGAGCTTGTTTTTTTGAAAGATGCGTTCTCAACCCTCTTTCCCAGATCCTGAATTTTTTCAACTACAGGGACAAAATCGCTGTCCCCGCTGACAAGAACAACAGTATCATATGCATTTTTAAAAGCAAGGCTTATCATATCTGTTGCGATAAGGATATCTATCCCTTTTTCTATGTAGCCTTCAGGTGTTTTTTTTAAGGGCATAGTCTTTACCTTTATCCCTAAGTTCTGAAGCTCCTTTAAAAATCCCATCTGTTTTCTCAGCTGTTCTCTCACCTCTTTTGGAAGATCTCCTGAAGGAATACCTGTGTAAAAATAAGCCCTCAAAAGCCACCTATCTTTTCGGAGTATCTCAACAAGCTTTTTATAGTTTATCTTTATCTTTAATGCATTTGTTGCGTGGAACATATTCCCGCCGTCTATAAATATAACAACCCTTTCATTAGGATACCTGTAAACAACCTTCGTTTTTTTCTTTCTAAACATCCCTAACATCTTCTATCCTTTCTGGTTGGTTTTTATCTTCTCAAGAAAATCCTTTTTAAAATACTTAAAGCGGTCTTCTTTTATTGATTTTCTTATGTTTTCCATAAGCCTTGTATAAAACCGTAGATTGTGAATTGTTGCAAGTATCATACCTGTTATCTCTTCAGCATTAAAAAGATGTCTTATGTATCCTTTTGAGAAGTTTCTGCATGTATAACAGTCACATTCAGGATCAACAGGCTCATCGCTGAACTTGAATTTTGCTGCCTTTATATTTATTCTGCCGTAGGTTGTGAAAAGAGTTCCATTTCTGGCATTTCTTGTTGGCATAACGCAGTCAAACATATCAATCCCTCTGTCAACAGATTCAATGATATTTTCCGGCGTTCCAACACCCATAAGGTATCTCGGCTTATCTTCAGGAATAAAAGGAACAACAACCTCTGTCATCTCGTACATAAGCTCTACAGGTTCTCCCACAGAAAGACCCCCTATTGAATATCCGTCCATATCCATATCAACTGTTTTTATAGTACTTTCCTTTCTTAAGTCCTGATATACTGATCCCTGTATTATGCCAAACAGCCCCTGCCACTCATTTTTTTTAGCCTTTTTTGATCTTTCAAGCCAGCTTAATGTTTTTAAAACTGCATCTTTTGCCGTTGTGTGGCTTACAGGGTATGGAGGGCAGACATCAAGGGGCATCATAATGTCGCTTCCGATTATCTCCTGAATGTGTATAACAAGTTCTGGGGTGAAAAAATGCCATGAACCGTCAAGATGTGACTTAAACTTAACCCCTTCTTCTGTCAGGACAACCTCAGCTTTATGTCTTCCTGTTTTGTTTTTTTCCCTTGATAATGAAAAAACCTGAAAACCGCCGCTGTCTGTAAGAATAGGCTTTCCCCAGTTTATAAATCTGTGAAGACCTCCAAAATACTGAATAACCTCTATTCCAGGTCTGAGATACAGATGGTATGTATTTCCGAGAATTATCTGGGGCTTTGTTGATAGAAGCTGATCCTTTGTTACAGCCTTGACCGTCCCCTGCGTTCCTACAGGCATAAAAACAGGTGTTTCTATCTCTCCGTGGGCTGTTTTTATTATGCCTAAACGGGCACTGCCGTCTTTTTTTATAAGTTTGAATCCAAACAGTTAATAATCCTCCCGTTTTAGTAATAATAACTATTGACAGTTAAAAATGCGATCTGTAGTTTTATAAGAAAATATAAAAATATCAAAAATTAGCGTGGGGGTAAAGGCATGGTTCTTATTGAGTGGAGTAAGGATCTGGAGCTTGGAATACCCGAGATAGACAAGCAACACAGAAAACTTGTTGAGATGCTGAATGAGTTTTACACGGAGCTTGAGGAAGGACATAAGCAGGAAGCTGTTGAGCATTTTCTGAAAAACCTTGAGGATTACCTCAGTTTTCACCTTGATTATGAAGAAAAATTTATGGAGGAGATAGGTTTTCCTGAGACAGAAGGACACAAAAAGGTTCATCAGATGTTTAAAAAGCTTTATGCAGAGGAAAAAAACAGATACCTTCAGGGAGATACTAAAGCTTTAAGAGAACTTGTAGCCTTTGCATTTTCATGGCTTTTTTCACACATAATGAAAACTGACAGAAAGTACGCAGATTTTCTGAAGGAGAAAAGAGGTTAAGGTTTAACAGTTTTTTCAGCAAGAACATCAATAAGATCCTCTGCATTTTCAAACTTTTCCTGTTCTCCGGTTTCCATATCTTTCAGCTCAGGATTTTCTGAGGCAAAAACAACAAATCTCCCCCCTATTTTATTTGCAAGCTTCATCTTAGATTTCAGACTTCCCTCTTTCAGGATAAGCTCTGTTTTGATCCCTTTTTTTCTCAATCTGTCTGCTATTTTCAAACCCTCAATATTAAACTCAGAAACAACAGGTATCACAACAACAAGATCCTTTTCTTCAGGCAGTTTTTCAACAAGAAGCATAAGTCTTTCTATTCCAGCGGCAAATCCAAGGGCAGGGGTTTCAGGACCTCCAAGCTGTTTTACAAGTGTGTCATACCTTCCACCTGCAGCAACCGTTCCCTGAGCTCCTATCTTATCTGTTATAAACTCAAAAACTGTGTCAGTATAATAATCAAGACCTCTTACAAGTCTTGGATTAAATATGAAACTTATTCCCATAGCTTTTAAATACTCTTTAAGCTTTTCAAATCTCTGGAGGCTCTGATCTGATATGTAATCTATTAAAACAGGTGCATCCTTTGTTGCTTCTCTACAGCTTTCCACTTTGCAATCAAGAACCCTTAAAGGATTTCTTTCTATTCTTCTTTTGCAGTCTTCACAGAGAAGATCCTGTCTTTCTTTCAAAAAACTCCTTAAAACATCTATATATCTTCTTCTGCTTTCAAAATCACCAAGTGTGTTTATCTCAAGCCTTGTCTGTATCCCAAGCTGATCAAGTATATCCTTTACCATTTTTATAAGCTCTGCATCTGAGAGAGGAGAATTGGCACCAAAGATCTCAGCACCTATCTGATGGAACTGTCTGTATCTACCTGCCTGAGGTCTTTCATATCTGAACATAGCCCCTTCATAAAAAAGCTTCTGGTATCCGCCTTTTGCGTACAGTCCTTCTTCTATATAAGCTCTTACAGCTGAAGCTGTTCCTTCAGGTCTGAGTGCAACCTTCCTTCCCCCTCTATCTTCAAACACATACATCTCTTTCTGAACAATGTCTGTCTCTTCACCAACAGATCTTACAAATAGAGAAACATCTTCCACATAGGGCAGGATAATCTCACTGAAGTTGTAATCCTCAAATATTTTTCTTGCTGTTTCAACAACAAACCTGTATTTTTTTGCATCTTCTCCGTATATATCCTGAAAACCTCTTACCTTTTTAACCTGGGACAAGTTTTACCTCCAGAAAATATTTATAAAATTATAAACCAAGAGCTGACAAAACTTTTTTGTAACAGGAAGAGCAGAAATGAAAACTTTTTCTGTCTGTATCCAGCAGAGAGTTTGAAAAATGCATTACACATTCAGGGTCAGAGCAGTGTGAAAGTCCAAGAACATGTCCTATCTCATGAACAGATTCCTTAGTCACCCTGTCCATAAAAAGATGGCTGTTTTCAGGAAGTCCGTAAAGACTGTTGTGAAGTCTGTAGGTTGATATAACAGCTGTTTTTGTGTATGGGGAGGCAACACCAAAAATAAAATTCATTCCAGGTTCATAGATATCCCTTGAAACTATCCCTAAAAGTATACTTTTTTCCTCTCTGTATTTTAGGAGATCTCTCAAAAAATAGCTTCCCAAATACTGTCCCCTAAATCTATCCAGAGCTGTTTCTGGAGTATGAACAGGCTGATTCCATCTAACGGATATTTTAAATATGCTTTCAATCCTTACTTTGAGAAGTTTCTTATCAATTCTGTCCTCAGGAAGGTAAGGCTGAATAACAATAGAATCAAATCTCAATTTCAATCCCCCTTAAAATATAAAAATATATCTGGATATAAAATTTTCAAAAAATCTTTGATTTTTATCAAAAAACCTTTTAAAATAAACCAAACAGCGTTTTAAAAGAGGTGGGAAGATGGATAAATTCAAGCTTAAAGTTTTCAGGTACGATCCTACTAAAGACTCTGAACCTTACTACAAAACATATGAACTTCCTGTTGAAAAAGGAATGACAGTTCTTGCAGCCCTTTTTAAAGCAAAGGAAGAGCAGGATCCCACAATATCCTTCCGTTACAACTGCCGTGCCGCCATCTGCGGCTCCTGCGCAATGAGAATTAACGGTCATGCAACACTTGCATGTAAAGTTCAGATCACCCATCTGCTTGAAAAGTACGGAACAGATACTGTTACAGTTGAGCCTATAGGAAATGTGAAAACACTTAAAGATCTTATATACGATATGGACTGGCTTGTTGATAAGCTCAAAAAGGTTAAGCCGTGGTTTATACCAAAAGAGTCTCCTCCTGCTGATGGAACAGAATACAGACAGGATCCTTACGATCACCACAAGATAGATTTTGCTTCAGACTGTATACTGTGTGCTTCCTGTATGTCAGACTGCAACGCCCTTAAAGCAAACAAAGAATATCTTGGACCTATGGTTCATTCTAAAGCTTACAGATTTATCGCTGACACAAGAGATGGGGAGAAAAAGGAGAGGTTTGAGGTTGTTCTGGATGATTTTAACCTTGAATGGTGTGTAAGATGTATGGAGTGTACCACAAGATGTCCAAAAGAGGTTCAGCCTTACGAAAACATAATTAGACTGAGAATAATGGCAGCCGAAGCAGGATACAAAACTCCCGGAGAGATACACGCTGAGATATTTGAAAAAGACATATACAACAGAGGACTGCTGAATGAAATGCTTCTTCCTATGAGACAGGAAGGTATCTTGGGGGCAATAAAAAGGGCTCCATTTGGCATAAAAATGATGCTAAAAGGCAAGGTAAATTATGCAGACTTTTTTGGAGGTCATAAAGTAAAAAGAATTGAGGAAGTTCAGAAGATATACGAGGTGGCAAAACAAAAGGAAAAAGAAGTGAAGATAAGGCTTCCTCAGATAATGGGAGTCATTTATGAAGACAAAAGGAAAACAAGGAAAAGACCTAATTACGCAGAAACCGGAGGTAATGAGTAATGGCAGAGCTTAAATATGCCTTTTATACAGGATGCTCGGCAAAAGGGGTTGCACCTGAGCTTTACAATTCAACAAAGCTCGTGGCTGAAAAGCTTGGGATGGAGCTTATAGAGCTTGAAGCTGCAACATGCTGTGGAGCAGGAGCTGTACAGGAAAAAGATGAGTTTTTGGCATTAACGATAAACGCAAGAAACCTTGCCCTTGCAGAGGAACTGGGGCTTGATCTTCTAACAATATGCAACACCTGTACACTTATGCTGAGAGAAACAAAATTCAAACTTGATAATGATCCTGAACTGAAAGATGCTGTCAATGAGGTTCTTAAAGAAGCAGGGCTTGAGTATAAGGGAACATCTGAAGTGACCCATTTTCTTTGGGAAGTTATTGATGGTGTAGGCCTTGACAAACTTAAAGATATGGTCGTAAGACCCCTCAAAGAGTTTAACATAGCACCTTTTTACGGATGCCACATAATAAGACCTCCGTATCTTATAGGCTATGAAGATCCTGATAACCCAAAATCCATAGAGATGATAATAGAGGCAATAGGTGGAAATTCTGTTGATCATACAGCAAGGCTCGCATGCTGTGGTTTTCACTCGTTCTGGTCAGCAGAAGACAAAGTAACCCTTAAACTTACTGCTATGGATGCCCAGTCTGCAAAGGAAGAAAAAGCAGACTTTATGGTGACACCATGTCCGCTCTGCCATACACAGCTTGATGCGATGCAGGAGGAAGCGGAAGAAAGAATAGGAGTTAACTTAGGAATGCCTGTTCTCCATCTTCCACAGATGATAGGTCTTGCAATAGGAATAAAACCAAAAGAGTTAGGTCTTGAAAAGCATGTTGTATCAACTGAAAACATCGTCCAGAAAGTAGCATAAATAAGAGGGTTTCTCCCTCTTACCCCAATTTTATGATTTAGATTATACAAATATTCTCAATAATTATATAAAAATGATTGCATTAATATACCCAATTTATATATAATTATTATTAGCAATATTCTAATATATGAAAAAACTAAAAGGTGGTGGGCGATATGGGTGAAGAAAT
>JALTAS010000066.1 GCA_027058925.1 Persephonella sp. | reverse complement strand
GAAAACAGTTGAATACTGCAGTCTTTCCTATAAAAAAACGGGAGACATTCCTTCTGCAAAAATCCTTGAAAGGCTTTATCTTTCAAATTATGTAAATTTCCACAAGGACTTTCTATATTTTCTTTACTGGGCTATAAAAGCAGGTGATACAGACGTGGTTGACACATTTTTGAAAAATGATTCAAGAATCTTTGCTACACTTGAGCATACAGATGTCCTTCTTGATTACCTGACAAAAGATATGAAAAACCTGATTGATGAGGAAGTTATACACAGATTTGTTGTCGTCAGAAAGATGCTCCAGTCATACATAAAAAATCTGAAAGATGTAAAAAATTCATGGCTATTTTTCACAAATAAAGAGTACATACTTGAGTATTTTCAAGAACTTGAAAAGGCGTTTGGTCAGCTGATTAATGATATGAAAAGAAATTCTTATGTTATTAATGAGGTAAGAAAAAATTTCAGTCTTTTTAACCTTGGAAGGGTAAACAATCAGGCAAAAGCGTATCTGAAAATAATTGAAAACCTTAAAGCTCTCATAAGGATAAATATAGATGATTTTTATATCTTCCTTGGTAGAAAAGAAAGTCTGAGTAAAGAAATATCAACAGCTATGAACATACAGGATGAAGATAAAACAATGATTGATGAGTTATCTCCTGTAATAAAAAGATTTATAGAAGAAAAAAACAAGTACCTGAAAAAGTACAACAAAATATTTAATGGAGTTAAGTAGTGGGGAGAATAAACAGAACAACAAAAATACTGCTTATTCTATTAGGGGTTTCTGTACTTATCTACTTAGGAATACACATTCTTGAAGAAAAAGAGATATACGAGCTTTCAAAAGCTATGGTTGAGGAAGGGGACAGGTATTACCAGAGAAAGGAGTATAAAAAAGCAAAAACGTTTTATGACAGAGCTCTCAAAAGATATAACGATCTTATAATTATGAAAATTATAAAAGGAGGTGAGATAAAACAGCTTGAAAACAAACTAAAAAAAGACCCTATACTCCAGAAAGTGGCAAAAGGATATATATACTACAACGGAAAATGGGTTAATGAAAAAGAGCTTGAAGCTTTAATGAGAGAAAAAAGAAGATTGAAGCAGAAGATAGATGTTTATCTGAAAACCGCAAAATTTTTCGGTTCAATAGAAGATATAGAAAACAACATAACAATTTACCAGAATGCACTGAAAGAAATAGAAAACAGCCCATTTAAAAACGATAAAGATTTTTATGAATTAAAGAAAAAGCTTACCGGAAAAATCGTTTTCCTTTCTGAAGAGGCAGCAAAAAAATACACAGACAAAGGAAATCTAAAAAAAGCCGGAAAGTATTACGAGTTAGTCCTAAAATACAGAAAAGACCCTGATATAAAGAAAAGGCTTTTCCACATCTATATTCAGCTTTACAACGATTACACAGAAACAGGAGACTATTTAAAGGCTCTTTCTTCAGTTTTAAAGGCAAAAAATCTATTCCCTGAAAATAAAGAAATTTTTCCAAAAATTGATTATCTTCTGTCAAAAATTGATTTTGAGGAGATACGAAAGAAAAAAATACAGGATCCCTACGTTTACTATACACTTGCAAAAAAAGCATACAGCAGATTTGATATAACAGAGGCTCAGGACTTTGCTGAAAAAGCATTAAAGCTTGATCCCCAGTTTACTCCAGCTTTAATACTTTACGGCAGAATACTAATTGATACAGGGGAAACAGCAAAAGCAGAAGATGTTATAAACCGGTTAATAAAAAAAGAACCTGAAAATATTGATGTGATCATACTCGCAGGGGATCTGAAACTAAAAAAAGGAGACCTTGAAGGTGCGGTTGTTTATTATGAAAAAGCAGAAAGCAGATCAGAAATCAAGGATAAACTTTTCAAAGTATATAAAAATTTAGGCATTTCATACATATCAAAAGGAGATACCCAGAAAGCAAAAACATACCTTTTAAAAGCATCAAGTATAAAAGACGATCCTGCAGTTTATAAATCATTAGGGGACATATACTTTAAAAATGGAGATTATAAAAATGCTGAAAAATACTACCTTACAGCTGTTAAGATTGATAAAAAAATAAAAAAAGAAATAAGCCCAAAATTAGGACAGATATACCTGATTCTTGCAGACAGCCTGAGAAATCAGAAAAAGTATAAACAGGCAATAACCTATTACAAGAAAGCGGCAAATTATCTTGGAAACAAACCTGAGATAATAAAAAATATAGCTTTCTGTTACGAAAAATCAGGAAATCTGAAAACCGCACTCAGCTACTACAAAAAACTGAAATCTGCAAAGCTCAAAGAAAAAGAAGCCAAGCTATATCTGAGCTTAGGGGAAAAAGAGTTCAGTAAAGGAAGTTACTTCTCAGCAGTAAAGTACTTTAAAAAAGCTGTAAGTATAGACAAAAATCTTCTAAGCAAGATAAAAAATAAATTAACAACAAGCTACATAAAAATTGGCGACAGGTACATGAAACAAGGCAATTATGAAAAATCACTCAGCTACTATCTTAAAGCGATAGAAACCGACAAAAGTCTTAAGGAAAAACTTGAAGACAAGATATTCACAGCTTACCTGAATCTTGGAGAAAAAGCCTTTTCTTCAGGAAGGTACAAAACAGCATTTAATTATCTAAAAAAGGCTGAAAAAATCAATAAACAAAACAAAAAGCTTGTTTATTACCTTGGAGAGATATACCTTAAAGAGCAAAACTACAAAAAAGCTCTTGAATACTACGAATACTACCTGAACAATTATGGAGGCTCACCTGAAATTCTGAAAAAAATCTCACTAATATATGCTAAACTTGGAAATCTAAAGAAGGCAAAGGATTATTCAGAGAAACTTCTGAAAAAAGGAAAATTCTTAGATGTGGCCAACTTTATAACAGGAGCTTACTTTTACCATTTTAAAAAAGAACCTGACACAGCATTAAGATACTTTCTTAAGTCAGAAAATTCAGGTTACAAAAACGGGGAGCTTTATTATTATATAGGAAGAATTTATTATGATAAGGGCAATTACTTAAGGTCTATAGCTTATTTAACAGAAGCTATCAAGAACAACTTCAAAAAGGAAAAGGTGTACTACCTTAGAGCCATTGCATACCTGAAACTTAAAGATTACAGAAAGGCGATAAATGATCTTTCAATGGTTGTAAAATATAATCCTGACAACGCAAAAGCTTACTATTTAAGGGGAAAACTTTATTACGAACACGGTAATTATGTAAAGGGTGAGTATAAAAAAGCTATAGAAGATCTTGAAAAAGCTGCAGCAATGGGGATAAAAGAAGCTGTAACACTTCTTGATAAAGTAAAAGCAAAAAAATAAGGGCGAAAAATGGAAAAATATTTTATAAATGAACTAAAAAAGGAAGATGCATGGCGTTTATTCAGAATAATAGGTGATTTTGTTGATGGCTTTGAGGTTATGCCTGAGTTCATACCTGCCGTCACATTTTACGGTTCAGCAAGAGTCAAAGAAGGAAACAAGTATTACGAAGCAGCCAGAGAACTTGCAAAAAAACTTGTTGCAAAAGGTTTTTCCATAATAACAGGAGGAGGGCCCGGAATAATGGAAGCAGGAAATCGGGGGGCAAAAGAAGCAGGAGGAAGATCGGTAGGGCTTAACATAACACTTCCTATGGAACAGGTACCAAATCCTTATGCTACAGTGACCATAAACTTCAGGTACTTCTTTGCAAGAAAAGTAATGTTCAACAAATATGCAACAGCTTATGTCCTTTTTCCGGGAGGATATGGCACACTTGATGAGATGACAGAAACGCTGGTTTTGATACAGACAAAAAAACTGAAACCATTCCCTGTAATACTGTATGGAAGCGAATACTGGAACGGTCTTGTCCAGTGGATAAAAGATGTTCTCCTTCCAAACGGTTTTATATCACCTGAAGACTTTAGTCTTTTTCAGGTTGTTGATGATCTTGATGAGATAGTTCAGATTATTGAGAATTTCTACTCACAACAGTACGAATATGAGATTTGATGACATAAAAGATA
>JALTAS010000065.1 GCA_027058925.1 Persephonella sp. | reverse complement strand
AAGTTTTATTAAAATCTTGAAAAAATGCAGAAATATATTATATGTTAAATTTTTCTAACTAAGCAAGATTAATGATAATTTAAAAATTTTACTGGAGCAAGGGGATGTTATGAAGGATATAAGAAAATTAATAAAAGAAAAGGTTCTTGTTATAGATGGTGCCATGGGAACAATGATACAGTCTATGATAATCCCTATGGACGCATGGCGGGGAAAGGTAGGCTGTAATGAGATTTTGAATATAGGAGCTCCAGACATAGTCAGATCAATACATGAGAAATACGCACAGGCAGGGGCTGATCTGATAAAAACAAACACATTTGGAGCCATACCATGGGTTCTTGATGAGTATGGCATACCTGATATGGCTTACCAGCTTTCAAAGGCAGGAGCACAGCTTGTCCGGCAGGTGTGTGATAAGTACTCAACACCTGAAAAGCCAAGATTTGCGGCAGGATCAATAGGACCGGGAACTAAGCTTCCTTCACTGGGGCACATACATTACGATCAGATGTATGAAGGCTATAAGATAACAGCAAAAGGGCTAATTGATGGAGGTGTTGATATTTTCTTGCTTGAAACATTTCAGGATCCTCTCCAGATAAAAGCAGCACTTCATGCTGTTCAGGACGCATCAAAGGAAGCAGGAAAAGATATTCCTGTCATGGTATCTGCTACCATAGAACTGACAGGAACAATGCTTATAGGAACAGATGTTCACACCCTTGCAGCTATACTACAGCCTTTTGATATACTGTCCCTTGGTTTTAACTGCGGAACAGGTCCAGATCAGATACAGCAGCATCTGAAAACGCTGAGCCAGATATGGGACAGACCTATATCTATCCATTCAAATGCAGGACTTCCTGAAAACAGAGGGGGACAGACTTACTACCCTATGGGTGCTGAGGAGTTTGCCCAGAAGGAAAGCAGATTTTTGGATTTTGATGGTGTATCCATAGTAGGAGGCTGCTGTGGAACAACCCCTGCACACATAAAAGCTCTTTCGGAAAAGGTAAAGGGAAAAAAACCAAAACCACCCAGAGGAAAACAGCCAAGATCTCTTGCCTCACTGTATTCAGCCCAGCCTTTGAGACAGAACCCCCCTCCATTTCTGGTAGGTGAAAGAACAAACGCCACAGGTTCCAAGAAATTCAGGGAACTTCTCTTGAAGGAAGATTACGACGCGATATTGTCTATAGCTCAGGATCAGGTAAAGGCAGGATCCCACGCCCTTGATGTTTCTGTCAATTTTGCAGGTAGAGATGAGATAAAGGATATGAAAGCTGTTATCAGTAGGTTTAATGAAAAGGTTCCTGTTCCTTTGATGCCTGATTCAACCCAGCCAAAAGCCCTTGAGGAGGCTCTTAAGCTGATAGGTGGAAGACCTATACTGAACTCTGCAAATCTTGAAGATGGGGAGGAAAAATTCAACAAAGTGTGTCAGCTTGCAAAAAGGTTCGGTGCAACTGTAGTTCTTTTAACCATAGATGAAAAAGGAATGGCAAAAACAACAGAAAGAAAGGTTGAAGTGGCAGAGAGAATGTTCCGTCTGGCAACGAAAAAGCATGGTCTGCACCCTGAAGATCTTGTTTTTGATGTTCTTACCTTTACTGTAGGATCAGGTGATGAGGAGTACAGAGATGCTGCTGTCCAGACTATTGAAGCCATAAAACAGATAAAAGAAAAACATCCTGAAGTTGGCTTTGTTCTTGGGATATCAAATGTATCTTTTGGTCTTAAAACAACAGCAAGGAAGTATCTTAACTCTGTTTTTCTGCACCACTGCGTTAAAGCAGGTCTTACAATGGCGATAATAAACCCAAAACATCTGATCCCCTACCACAGAATATCTGAAGAAGACAGGAGGGTGTGTGAAAATCTTCTTTTCAATGTGTGGGAGAACGGGGAAGATCCCCTTTTCAGATTTATACAGCATTTTTCTAAGGCAAAAGATAGGGAAATAGGTTCACAGGAGGACGAGCTTAAAAATCTATCTGTTGAGGAAAGAATAAAAAAACTTCTTATGGATGGAGACAAAGAAAAACTGATAAAGGCTGTTGAGGAGGCAAGACATACAATATCCCCAGAAAAAATTATAAATGAGATACTTATAGACGGCATGAAGGTAATAGGTGAGCTTTTTGGTGAAGGGAAGATGCAGCTTCCGTTTGTCCTCCAGTCTGCAGAAGCTATGAAAGCTGCTGTTGATTATCTGAACCAGTACCTACCTAAAAAGAAAAAGGACAAACAGGCAACCATCATCTTAGGGACTGTTAAAGGGGACGTTCATGATGTTGGGAAAAATCTTGTTGATATTATACTCACAAACAACGGTTTTAAGGTTGTAAACTTAGGTATAAAGGTTGAGCTTGAGCAGTTTGTTGAGGCATACAGAAAACATAATGCTGATGCTATAGGTATGAGCGGACTTCTGGTCAAATCAACCCTTGAGATGAAAAATAACCTTGAGCAGATGAAAAAGATGGGTATAAATGTGCCAGTTCTTCTTGGGGGTGCTGCCCTTAACCGATCGTTTGTTGAGGAATACTGCAGACCTGTTTATGACGGACCTGTATTCTACTGCAGAGATGCATTTGACGGAATTGAGGCTATGTCAAGGATTGAAAAATGGGACGGAAAATCCCCAATTGATACAGATCTTGGTCATAAAGTTGAAGAAGAGGCTATTTCTGTTCAGGAGGTCAAAAAGGCAGAAATTCCTCCAATAAATAAAATAAAAATGCCTGACAGGTCTGTTCCTGTTCCGGTTCCCCCTTTCTGGGGAAGGAAAGTCTGGATTTATCCTGAAATGGAGGATAAGGAACTCTACAGATATATTCAGGAGCTTGCCTTTAAATGGATCAATAAAGGTTCTCTTTTTAAAAGGGCATGGGGATACACAAAGGGAGGCAAAACTAAAGAGGAGTATGAAAAACTAAAAAAAGAAGAGATTATACCTGTTTTTGAAAAGCTAAAAAAAGTTCTGATAGATGAAGATCTGTTTCAACCTACAATAATCTACGGATACTGGCCCTGCAGATCAGACTTTCCCGAAGAAGGGGAGGAAAACAGGGAGTGCTCACTGATAATATTTCCTGAAACACAGGGCTGGAAAGATGATAAACAGGCAAACAGACAGCCCTTAAAAGAGATAATAGGAACTGCAGAGCTTGTTATGAACTTTCCCAGATCCTCTAAATCCCCTTTCAGATGCCTTGCAGATTATTTCCATACAGACAGGCATGATCTTGTTGCTTTTACCGTTGTATCTGCAGGAAAAAGGCTTTCTGAATACGAAAGTGAGCTTTTTAAAAAAGGAAATTACAAAGATTATCATCTTGTTCACGGTCTCGGGGTTGAGCTTGCAGAAGCTCTTGCAGAGATAGTTCACAAGCAGATAAGAATTGAGCTTGGCATAGCAAAAGAAGAAGGAGAAAGTCTTGAGAAGATTAACTGGCAGGTCAGAAAGTATCAGGGAGCAAGATACTCTCCCGGATATCCTGCCTGTCCTGATCTGAGCCTTAATGATAAGATCTTTCAGCTGTTAAAACCTGAGGAGTTTGGGATAACTCTTACTGAAAATCATCTGATAGTTCCGGAACAGTCAACAGATGCTATAGTTGTTTACCATCCTGAGGCAAGTTACTTTTCTGTTTAATCGCAGTGTTCAACGCATATTTTTTTAATCTCAACCTTTCCTCCGCAAGACTGGTAGCAGGCGTCATAAATCTCTTTGCACCCGCAGTCGCAGGAGCAGGCCTTCCTTTCGCTCTCAAGAACACTGCTGAATCCCACCTCAGGGGGTTTTTCAGGGGGAACAGGTCTGTTTACCTCTAACTGCTTTATATATTTTTTTACCTTATCTTTTTTTTGACAGCTTTCTTTATCTTTGTACTGGGAACAGAGCCTTTCATAAAACTTGTAGTCGTCCTTCAGAGCTTTCAGCTGTTTCCTGTAATTTTCAGATTTTTGTAAATACAGATCGTAGTTTTTATAATATTCCTCCATTTTTATCTTGTACTCTCTTTTTAACTGGG
>JALTAS010000064.1 GCA_027058925.1 Persephonella sp. | reverse complement strand
CCTTTATAGATGGAGGTATAATGAGAAGGTTCTCATCTTCTCTTACATATCTCTGACTTCTCTGGCTGTAGTTCAGGGCTGTATGTCTTACAAGCTGATGGGTCATCGTCCTTGATACATCCTGTATGAAAAACACTGCATATCCATCATACTCCTTTATAAGACCTATAAGGGTTGTGTTTCCTTTTGAACCAAGAGGCTGTATGGGAATATCAAAGTCTGCCATTTTTTCAAATGTTTTGTAATATTTTTCTTCATCTTCTGTAAGAAGATCCTCAAGGTAGTGCCGTAGTGAGATACCGATTACAGTTGGATATTCTGGATTGTAATGGGATTTAAACTTTGTTGAGGCTATACCCATAGCGGCAATTTTTGCCTTTTCTTTTTTTGGCAGATTTTTCATTTTTTCAGGCAGGTAGTTATCAATAATTTTTTCATCAACATCTGAAAGATCTTTATAAGCAAAAGAGTGGGCAAAAACGCTGAAATGTTTGTAGTTACCCAGCTTTGACAGGAAATTTGCCCTTTCTTCCCTGCTTACAACTCTTGGGTCGTTTAGTAGATAATCAAGGTTTCCGGAGGAATAACATGTTCTTGCTCCTATAGCTGTGAAAGGGATACTCTCCTTAAAGTCCTCCAGCTTGAAGATTTTTGTTACTAACATCAAACCGCTCCTTTAAGTAATTTCTGTTTTATCTTCTCAACAAAAAAAACAGCATCTTCCTCCGCTTTAAAGAAATCTTCTATCTTACAACCTATATCTGTAAGCTCTGTTTTCAGGTGAAGTAGATCGCCTGCCTCAAGATATTCACACAATTTTAACATTTTACCTAACATTCCCTCTCCTTTTATCAGAGCATTTTTTATCTCTTCATCTATGTTAAGATCAGAAAGTATTTCATCTTTTGGAATTCCCAAAAGGACATCAAGAAGGGATAAAATACCGGTCAAAAATGCCATATCTGCATAATTGCTGTCTTTTGTTTTTCTTAAGGCTATATTTTCAAGCATCTTTCCTCTCATCAGGGCAAGCTCAAGGAGTGGATTATCAATGCCACCTATTTTCGCATCTGCGTAAAGCATAAGGAGAACCCATATTCTGAGCCTTCTGTAACCAAGCATCATAATGGCATGTCTGATTGTTTTTATTTTTGTTTTAAAGCTGAAGTAAGCTGAATTTACAAACTTAAGAAGATTGAATGTCAGGTGAACATCACTTTTTATTGTGTTTTCTATCTGGTCAACAGGTGTTTTTTCACTGTTTAAAAGTTTTAAAAGGTTTATCAGCGTCATTTCATAAGGATCAAACCTTCTGTGAGTTATTATTGATGGTTTTGCAAAAAAGTAACCCTGAAAGAGATCAAAACCCAGTGCGTAAGCATCTTTAAACATATCGTAGTTTTCAACTTTTTCTGCCAAGAGTATTTTTTTCTTCTCTTTCAGAGGTTTTATCAAATCCTTAAGTTTTTCATAAGGCGTCTGGATAAGATCAATTTTTACATAATCTATGTAAGGAATGAGCTTTTTTGTGTCTTTAGTCTCAACGTAATCATCAAGTGCAAACTCAAAACCGAACTTTTTTATCTTTTTTATTCTTTCTATTAATTTCTGATCTACAGATGTGTTTTCTAATATCTCTATTACAATGTTCTGTGGAGGGATAAAATCAAATATGCCATAAAATAGAACATCTGAGTTAACATTTATAAAAGCTTTTTTTTCCCCAGCCAGATTTTTTATCCCTATGTTATTGAATATGTTCACTATTACTCTGGAGGTTGCCTGATCATCATCTTCTATTCTTGCAAATGATTCAAGTTTTTTTCTGTAAAGAATTTCATATGCTACAATCCTTTTTTTTCTGTCAAGGATCGGTTGACGCCCCAGATAAATAAAAGATTCTTCCATATCCCCACCTTATCTTTGTTGCTATAATTAAATATATTACACCGGAGCTTTATGGAAAGATGGAGATAAAAATAAACGGTACAAAAATTATTCTTAAGGTGGGAGACATAACTGAAGAGGATACCCAGGCTATTGTGAATGCAGCAAACTCAACCCTTATGGGAGGTGGTGGAGTGGATGGAGCTATACACGCAAAAGGGGGACCTTCCATATTAGAAGAGTGTAAAAAAATAAGGGAAGAGAAATACCCTGATGGACTCCCAACAGGTGAGGCCGTTATAACAACAGGAGGAAACCTGAAGGCAGATTACGTTATACATACTGTAGGTCCTATATGCAGTAGAAAGTTTACCGAAAGAGAGGAAAAGCTTCTTTATAATGCTTATTACAACAGTCTAAAGCTTGCCAAGGAAAAAGGGATAAAAAGTATCTCTTTCCCTTCTATCAGTACAGGGGCTTACAGATGCCCTGTTGACAAAGCGGCAAGAACAGCCTTAAAGGCTGTAATAGATTTTATAAAAAAAGAGGACTGTATTCAGCAGATCAGATTTGTCCTTTTTACGCAGGATGTATACGAAAAATACAAAGAGGCATTGAATGGGATTTGATTTTATTGATATAACCCTTCTTATTATTATTTTCAGTATAGTGGGATATTACGCCTATTTAAGATACAGGGAAGAAAAAAAGAAAAAAGAAAAGCAGCTGATCCCTACATTAAAATACTACCTTGAAAAATTTAGCAGGGAAAAAAAAGAGTTTACAGAAAAGGCGAAAAAGTTTAGAGATAAAATGGAATACTACAGGAATAAACTAAGGCAGATAGAAAGAGAGATTTACAGATACAGATGGGAAAAAGACGAAAAAAGATATCTGAGAACTCTTAAAGGGACAGATTTTGAATGGACAATCTCATTTTTGTTGAAAATATTGGGTTTTAAGGTATATGAACCCTCTGTTTATAAAGATCACAATATAGATTTTATAGTGGAGATAGGTGGATTTAAGATATGCGTTGATTTTATTGATTATCAACAGCTTAAAAAATTAGATGAAAACTACTTAAGACAGCTTATCTCAGGAAAAGAAAAGTATAAATGTTTAGGGATCTGGATAATTTCCAATGGAAATTTGGAGAAGAAAAATAGCTTGGATAAAGAAATTGTTTTTTTTGATTACAGAGATATACTGAGATTTTTCCCATCAATAAGGATAGTTGAGGATTACTATGAAACGCAGACAAAATTCCATAATTACGAACTTCTGCATAAGGAAACATCGGATGAGATAATAAGAAGGGATACATGGATAAAGGAGGTTGAGGAAAAGCTAAAAGAAGCATACAGGAAAAAAAGTATGGTGGCAGAGTGATGAAAAAAATAATAATTTTGATGGTGGTAGCTATGACAACACTAAGTTATGCAGGACAGAAAATAAAAAATATTTATATTGAGAAGCTTGAAAACGGCGTCACAGCAATAATAAAAGAGAGAAAAGATACTCAGGCTGTTGCAATTCAGGTATGGTTTGGTGTTGGTTCTGTTTTTGAGAATGACAGGGAAAGAGGGCTTTCCCACTTTCTTGAGCATATGCTTTTCAACGGAACAAAGTACACAAAGCCCGGTGAGATTGAGTTTGAGATAGAGAAAAAGGGAGGAAGCATTAACGCAGGAACCAGCACAGATTTCACTTTTTACCACATTGAGATCGCATCTCCATTCTGGAAGGAATCTCTCAAATATCTTTATTACATGACAACAGCACCTACATTATCAGAGGATATGATAAAGAAGGAGAAACCTATAGTTCTTGAGGAACTAAACAGGCATCTGGATAATCCTAAAAATGTTTTGTGGGACACTTACAATAAACTTGCATATAAGGTCAGCAACTACAAGCATCCTGTAATCGGTTACAGAGAAACTATAGAAAAATTTGATCAAAAACTTGTCAGGAATTATTTTTACTCCCATTATGTTCCTTCCAACACCTATGTTGTTGTTGTTGGAAATGTAGAAAAAGATAAAGTTTTGAAAGAGATAAGAGAAACGTTTGGCAAGGTAAAGGGAAAACATTACAGACCTCCCAAGGTTCCCCTTGAACCTCCACAAAAAGAGATAAGAAAAAAGATCATAAGAAAACCCCAGATAACAAGGGCTTACGTTGCTATAGGATGGCAGGCTCCTCCTATCGGCAACAAAGAGAGTTTTACAGCAAATGTGCTTGAGGAGATATTTACAGGAGGAAGAACATCTGTTCTATACCAGAAGCTTAGAGAAACAGGTCTTGTTC
>JALTAS010000063.1 GCA_027058925.1 Persephonella sp. | reverse complement strand
GACAAAAATAGAGGAAGCAAAAAGATACAGTGAGAAAAAGGTATTAGAAGCTGAAGAAAAGGGAAGATCTGTATATGCCGAAGGGATAAATCTATTTTTAAAAGATCTTGAGAACAGAAAAAGAAAGGAATTTCTAAAAATTCAGCTTGAAGAGAAAAAGAGAGTAAATCTTGAGTATAAAAAAATTGAGGATAGCCTTATAAAAAGTCTCCAACAGAAGATAAATACAGAGTTTGAAACATTTGTGGAATGTTTTTCCAGCTGGCTAAAAAAGAACTTTAAAGGGGGAAATATAAAAACACAGGAGAGGTATTTTAAGTATTTTGAGGGATACAAAAAAACAAAAATAAAGGACAAAAAGGTTATTTATGAAAGGGAAGATCTTATAATTGAGCTTTCACCTGAAAGGATTATTCAGGATTACAAAGAAAGTTTGAAACAGATAATTTTTAGCCAGTTGAAGGGATCATAAGATGGCCCAGATAATCTCAATTTCCGGTCCTATAGTTAAGATCAGGGTTGATGATCAAAATCCGGGGCTTTTTGAGGTTGCCTATGTTGGAAATCAGGGTCTTATAGGTGAGGTTGTTGATATAGATAAAAATGTGGCTACAGTTCAGGTTTATGAAGATACTGAAGGTCTTTCCCTTGGAGAACCTGTTGAGTTTTCAGGTCATATGCTAAATGCCTATCTTGGTCCCGGTCTTCTTGGAGGAATATTTGACGGGATACAGAGACCTTTAACAAAGCTTGATTTTAGAATAAAAAAAGGTCTGAAAGAGTTTCCCCTTGAAAAAAATAAAAAGTGGCATTTCACCCCTGCTGTAAAAGAGGGTGAAATAATCAGCCGGGGCAGTTTAATAGGTGAACTCCCTGAAGGGGGAATAATTCACAGGGTAATATCCCCTTTTTCAGGTAAGGTAAAGTTTATTGCAGAAGAAGGTGAGTATAAAATTGATGATACAGTTGTTTTGACTGAAGAAGGAAAAGAGATAAAGCTTTACTTAACCCATCCTGTAAGAATACCGATAGATTTCAAAAGCAGGAAAAGATCAAAAATACCCTTAATAACAGGTCAGAGGGTTATTGATTTTCTTTTTCCTGTTACAAAAGGAGGAACAGCATCAATCCCCGGAGGTTTTGGGACTGGAAAAACTATACTTCAGCAAACCCTTGCAAAGTGGAGCGATGCTGATGTTGTTATCTATGTAGGTTGTGGTGAAAGGGGAAATGAGATGACAGAGGTTTTGAAGGATTTTTCAAAACTGAAAGATCCAAAAACAGGGAAACCTCTTATGGAAAGAACAGTTCTGATAGCAAACACATCTGATATGCCTGTTTCTGCAAGGGAGGCATCAATATTTCTTGGTATAACAATAGGAGAGTACTACAGAAATATGGGCTACCATGTTGCACTGATGGCAGACTCAACATCAAGATGGGCTGAGGCTATGAGGGAGATATCATCAAGAATGAATCAGCTTCCTGTGGAGGAAGGATTTCCCTCTGACCTTTCCTCAAAAATAGCGTCCGTTTATGAAAGGGCAGGTTTTGTTGAGACATTTTCAGGGAAAGAAGGATCTTTAACAATTATAGGGGCGGTATCTCCTCCAGGTGGGGATTTTTCGGAGCCTGTAACCAGACATACAAGAAGGTTTACCTCTGTCTTCTGGGCTCTTGACAAAGATCTTGCAAATGCAAGATTTTTTCCTGCCATAAACTACACCCTCAGCTACAGTTCTTACCCTGATGATGTAAGCGGTTGGTGGAAAAAGCTTTCTCCAGATTATGATGATCTGAGAAACTGGATGATAAATCTCCTTCAGCAAGATGAAAAACTCCAGAGAATAGTTAAACTTCTTGGAACAGAGTCTCTTCCTGAGGATCAAAAACTTGTTGTTGAGATTGCAAACCTTGTAAAGGAGGTCTTCCTCCAGCAGAATGCCTTTGATCCTGTCGATGCCCACTCCTCCCCCGAAAAACAGATAAAAATAGCTGAAGCTTTAAAAGTTATACACCAGATGTGGGAAAAGGCTTTTATCCAGAAAGGAATTCCTGTTTCTGTTCTTAAGAACCAGCCTGTTATTACCGAGTTTATAAGATCCAAATATGAGATAAAGAATGATCAGGTTCAGGTGTACGACAAAATCATCAAAAAGATCATTGATGTTTATACAGATCTCATCTCAACATACGGGGAGTAAAATGATTATTGAGTACAAGGGGGCTGTAAAGGTTTCTGGAAACCTTATATTTTTTAAAACTGTTGAAGGGGTGAGGTTTGGGGAGAGGGTAATAGTAAAATTCAGAGAAAAAGAGATTAATGGGAAGGTTGTTTATCTTGATGAAAAGGTAACACTTATAGAAGTTCTGGGAGATATATACAGCTCAAATCCTGAGAATATAAGAGTAAGGTTTACTGGGGAACCTTTTAAGGTTCCTGTTTCTGAGCAGATGCTTGGAAGAATAATGGACTGTACAGGAAAGCCTATTGATGATTTAGGTGAGATAGCCATTTCAAAATATGTTGAGATTACAGGTAATGCTTATAATCCATCAAAAAGGGATTACCCCAGGGATTTTGTACACACAGGAATATCTGCAATAGACGGTCTTAACTCCCTTGTAAAAGGACAGAAACTTCCTGTTTTTGCTGTTTCAGGTGTACCAACAGATCAGCTTGTTGCCCAGATAGTCAGGCAGATAAAAGCCTCTAAGAAAAAAAGCGCAACAGTTTTTGCTGCTGTAGGGATAAGATATGAAAATGCCGATTTTCTTATAAATGAGATAATCTCGGGGGGAAACTTTCAGGATACTGCTGTATTTATGAGCCTTGCGGGAGAACCTCCTGTTAATCGCCTTATAGCTGTAAGATCAGCATTAACATTTTCAGAATACATGGCTTTTGAAAAGGGGTACGATGTTGTGGTTATACTTTACGACATGACAAATTACTGTGATGCTTTAAGGGATATTTCCTCAAAAAGAGGAGAGATACCAAGCAGAAAAGGATATCCAGGCTACATGTACTCGGATCTTGCCACGATTTATGAAAGGGCAGGAATCATTGAAGGAAAAGAGGGATCAATAACACAGCTACCTGTTTTGACAATGCCTGATGATGACATAACCCATCCTATCCCAGATCTGACAGGATATATAACCGAGGGTCAGATCGTTCTTGACAGAACCCTTCACCAGAAAGGGATATACCCTCCTATAAATGTTCTACCTTCCCTTTCAAGACTTATGAACAGAGGTATTACAGATCTTCACAGAAGATGGGCGCATCAGCTCTACTCTGCCTATGCAAAGGCAAAAAAGATTGAGATGCTTGCCTCAATTGTAGGAGAAGGAGAGATAAGTCCCACAGAAAAGATCTACCTGCGTTTTGGTAGAAATTTTGAAAGAAAATTTTTATCACAGGACAGGTATGAGGACAGACCCCTTGAGGAAACATTAAAGATAGGTTGGGAACTGATGAAAGAGCTTCCTGAAGATGAGCTGACAAGACTGAAAGAGGAAGATATAAAACTTTACATAAGAGGAAAAAATGAAAATTCCCCCAAGTAAAACAGCATTTATTCAGCTTAAAAATGAACTCCAGACAATAAAAGACGGCAAAGAGATACTCCAGCAGAAAAGGGATATACTTTTGAAGGAGATACTGGGCATTTTAGATGATGTTGAAAATCTAAGGGAAAGATTAAATGAGGCTGTGATAAAAAGCTATAATCTCCTTGTGAAGGCTTACATGGAAACCGGGAAAGACAGCGTAATAAAGGAAGCCCGTTTGACAAAATTTAAAGGAGAGTTGTATGTTTATCAGAAAACATTTATGGGAATTCCCATTCCAGATGTTAAATTCAAACTGAAAACAGATAAATTCCCTATCAGCAGTGTTTCTGAAAGTGTATTTATAGATGTTGCAAGACAGTCCTTTTTAGAAGCCCTACAACTTATCCTTGAACTGAGCAGAGTTGAGATAAAAGCATGGAAGCTTGCAGATGAGCTGAGAAAAACTGTTATAAGAGTTAATGCCCTTGAAAAGTACTACATTCCTGAGTACGAAAAAAATATAAAGATGATAAGATCTACACTTGAGGAGCAGGAGAGGGAATTTCTGTATATCCTGAAAAAGATCTCATAAAATCCTTGTTTTTATTTTAAAATGTTATATACTATTACCGTAAAAAAATAAAAAGAAAGAGGGATCTACAATCAACCTCTTATCAAGGGACAATCAAGCTGTAAAATCTT
>JALTAS010000062.1 GCA_027058925.1 Persephonella sp. | reverse complement strand
GATACTCTCCTCAAAGTGATACAGGGTCTTTATCAGGATAAAGTTTACAACATAACGGTCAAAAAATGTGAAGAATACCTTGAAAAGGCTTCCCCTGATGATCCTTACAGGGAAAAAGTAATTAAGGTAATGTTCCATTCCCTGTATAACAGCAAAGACAAAAAAGGTTTTCTAAGATATTTATCTTACATTCGGGGAGAAAAGATTTCTCCAGACACAGCAAAGGAGATTTTTGCCCTTGGTATGAAGCTTTTTGAGAAAGAACCTGTAAAAAAAGCTGAGGTGGTTGAGTTTTTCCTTCCTTTTACAAGAGGGTATGAAAAAGATCAGCTTGAGAAACTGCTTGCGACACTTTATGTAAAAGGAAAACTGTGGGACAGGATATTAAAACTGCCTGATAAAAAACAGATAAACATCTACAAGGTAATAGCCCTTTATAAACAGGGAAGGTATAAAGATCTGATAAATTTTACTGAAAAGATGTCAAAATTCTCACCTGATGATAAAGACAGCGTTTTATACTACAGGGGACTTTCATTCTTTAATTTAGGCAAAAAAGAAAAGGCTGTAAAAGAGATTGAGTCTGTCACATTCAAAACCCCCCAGATGATAAAGTTTTTAGCCTCATACTACCTGAAAAAAAAGGATTACATAAAAGCTCAAAGGTATCTAAAACTTCTTACCCTTGAAAAAGGATATAAGGATTACGCCTATTACTATCTTGGAGTTATTGAGGATATATCAAAAGATTATAAGAAGGCTGAAAGTTATTACAGAAAAGCTTCCCAGTTCAAAACTGGGTTTGGTACTCTTGCAAAAAAAAGGTTAAAACAGCTTAAAAAGGCAGGTGTTTTAGGAAAAGAGATCTTTTACACCGTCAGAATCGTTCTTTACAAGACAGAGAAAGAAGGGAAAAATCTGATTAAAAAGAGAGGATTAAAAGACTGTTTTGTCCAGAAATATAAGAAATACTATGGTGTTTTCTGTGGGAAGTTCAAAGATAAGGAAAGAGCTGTTTTGCTCAGAAATAAATTAAGAAATTCAGATTTTAAAGATGCTGTTATAGATACCATTATCAGATAAAAAGATAATCTAAATCATTTTTTCAAAGTATCTGGTATTGTATATTTTTCAAAAATCTAATAAGGAGGTCTGTTTAATGTCAGCAGAGTTCAGACATGTTTTTGTATGCCTTCAAAGAAAACCACCTGGTATGCCTTCCTGTGGGGATAAAGGCTCAGACCAGATTTTTCAGAAATTTCAGGAAGAAATGATGATGAAAAATCTCTTTGATAAGATGGCTGTTACACCGACAGGATGTCTCGGTCCATGTATGATGGGCCCAACGGTTGTTGTTTATCCTGATGCTGTCTGGTACGGAAATGTAAAACCTGAAGATGTACCAGAGATTATAGAAAAACATATACTTGGAGGAGAGCCTGTAGAAAGACTAATAACATCAAAAGGAAGACCCCCTGCCATATTCTAAAATCAGCCCCTTATGGGGCTTTTTGCAAATGATTTGCAAATTTTCCCTAACTCTTTTATACTTATTTCATGAAGATATCAGACTTACTTAAACAGATTAAAAGAAGTGTGTCATTTGAGTTTTTTCCCCCAAAAACACCTGAAGGTGAGGAATCTCTTTTCAAAACAATAAAGGAGCTTGAGTTCATCAGGCCTACTTTTGTTTCTGTTACTTATGGCGCAGGAGGGACAACAAGGGAAAGGACAATAAGAATAGTAAAGAGAATACACACAGAGACTAATCTAACTGTTATGGCTCATCAGACATGTATAGGACACACAAGAAAAGATATAATAGATATACTAAATCAGTACAAAAATATAGGTGTTCAGAATGTTCTTGCCCTTAGGGGAGATATTCCAGAGGGGCAGGAAGAAAGTTTTGCTTTTCCTCCTGACGGCTGCAGATATGCAAACGAGCTTGTTTCTCTGATAAGGGAAAATTTTGGAGACTGGTTCAGTATAGGTGTTGCAGCGTATCCTGAAGGGCATCCAGAAAGCCCTGATATAGACACAGATATACACTTTTTTAAGAAGAAGATTGATGCAGGAGCTGAGTTCGCTATAACACAGATGTTTTTTGATAACACCTTTTTTTACAGGTTCATAGATAAGCTTCAGAAAGTTGGAGTAAATATTCCTGTTATCCCCGGCATAATGCCCATCACGAACTTCAAACAGATAAAAAAGTTTGCAGATATGTGCGGTGCTACAATACCTTCAGATCTGATTAAGAGACTGCAGCCTGTAGCAGACAGACCTGAGGAAGTTGAAAAGATAGGGATAGAGTTTGCCGTAAAACAGTGTGAGGATCTGCTAAAAAACGGTGCTAAAGGACTGCATTTTTACACCCTGAATAAATCAAAAGCTACAGTCCAGATATACAAAGCTGTAAAAGATCTTCTTTAATGGGGGTGTTTTTCCATAAACTCTTCCCAGCTCATCTTAAATCTGTAATAGAGCCATCTTGCTACAGCCTCTTTTGAGTCCTCAGACATATTTTTTCCTATTGGGGGCATAACTCCAAAGATTTTGTAAGCCATAGGAAGGCAAACACCTTTATCCTTTGAAGGGTTAGTTATATAGTCTTTAACAAAGTTAACAAACTCCCTTTCTGATGGATAAAACTTTTTTACCCTCGCCGAAACTTCTGACATAGGAGGTGCTTTAAATGGAGGTCTTTTTCCCTCTTTGACCATCTTTCTTATATTTCTTATCTGCTCAGGACTGACAGTTTCCCAGTGACACATTGAGCAGTTATTTTTATAGATTATGTATCCCTTTTTAATCTCAGCTTCTGGAGGAGGAGAGGGCCTGTTCTGGCACCCTACTGTTATGATTGAAAAAACCCCTAAAGCAAGAAGAACTTTTTTCATTTTAATCCTCCTAAACACCTAATATCCTGTAAGTTATCAATGTTTCTACAAACCCAACAACACCGCTTAAAACAAGATAAAGTATAACAACAACGATTATAAACTGAAAGTTTTTAGAGTTTTCAGAAGGAATGTTAAGCACCTTTTCTGCCCCTATAAATATTAGATAGAAGGTGTAAAACATTCCTAAAAATGTCATAAACATAGAAATAGGAGAGTTGACAACATAAAACACACCTGTTATCCATGAAGGAACAAGGGCAAATGCAGCAACCGTGAATGACTTTTCAGGATCTTTAATACCATTAAATGCTGGGGAAAGAAAAAGGATAATAACTGTAAAAACAAGAGGTTTTAAAAGTTCAAAACCATATATGGTAACCATCATTAAAAATTCCTGTGTTATATCATTATCCAGAAGTTCAGCCATAAGAGCTTTCATATACTCAATAGTTCTTTTAGGTTGCTCAGGATCTTTTTCTGCAGTCTCAAGAAATTTCTTTATCGCTGATACATAATAATCTCTAAAAACAACAAACCCTATAAAGTGGCTGACGGCAGGTATAAAGGCAAATAAAATTACCAGTTTTGCATAGAGCTGGGGGATTGTGTATTTTTCTTCTGCTAATTTTCCCCATGTTTCTTTAGGCTTTATATACAGATCTAAAAACTGTTTAAACATATAAACCTCCTGAAGTAATAAATCCTAAACTATCTTACTTTTAATCAGATCAAATATCAATTAAAATTTTGTTGGAGGTTTTTTATGGATAAATGGGAAAAATACAGAATTTTTGTAGGTGAAAGGGCAGATTACTACATAGAGAAATTCAAAAAGTTTGAGGAAACAGGTGGGGCCGTAAGCTGGAACTGGGCTGCTTTTTTTCTGGGAGTGGTCTGGATGTTTTACAGAAAGATGTATCTTTATGCTGTTTTTATCTTTTTAGCTCTTACTTTCCTTGGATTTTTGATAGCTGTATTATCTCCAGAAAATGTGCTCCTTGCTTTTGGTCTTCAGCTGTGGGTGTGGTTTGGTTTTGGAGCTTTTGGAAATTACCTGTACTACACATTTGTGAAAAATAAGGTGTCCCAGATTGAAAGCTCTTTTCCTGATGAAGAAACCCAGAAGGTAATTCTTGCAAAATCAGGAGGAACAAGCATCTCTTCTGCTCTGCTTTTTGTTATGGCTGTTTTCCTCATTCAGATGTTATTTTATTATCAAAAATAAAAATGGAGGTTAGTATGGAAGAGCTTAAAAAGCTTATTACACAGGCTTGGAACGAGAGGGATCTTCTTAAAGAAAAAAAGTATCAAGATGCTGTAAGGGAAACGATAGATCTTCTTGATAAGGGGAAGATCAGGGT
>JALTAS010000061.1 GCA_027058925.1 Persephonella sp. | reverse complement strand
TTTTTATGTAAACTGGATTTCCTTTTATTAATGCAGAAAATATTATATTTGCATCAACAACAATTTTCATTTTAACTCAAGACCATTTTTATACTCTTATTTTCTTTTTAAAAGCTTCCTTGCATATTTCGTAAATTTCTTCGTCTGGTACCTCTATAGTTAGTTTCATTATGTTCACTCCGTTAAAGTGTTTTATTGCTTACTTTCATAGAACTAAATATAAAACTTAGAAGCAATTTTACCATAGAACTATGATTTGATAGAAAATATAGAAATTAATATTTCTTATTGTATTAATATATGAACAACTCTATTTCATCTTTTAAATAATCTTGCCTGTTTCCTGATACTTTTCTTAATGCTGTAAGAAGCAGATAATAACAAAACTGCTTTGCAAATTTAGAGTCTTTATAGCCTCTTTACACATCATAATAGCAATTTCCAAAAAGTCTCAAAAACTTTATGTCAGGATCTTTATCATCTTTTCGTCATTAAGCTCCTTTGCCATATCAAGGGGAGTTTTTCCAAACTTATTCTGGATTTTTGGATCTGCCCCTTTTTTCAAAAGCTCGTAGGCTATGTCTGCTGAGCTTGCTATAACTGCAAGGTGCAGGGGTGTGTTTCCTTCATTGCTCTGGGCATTTGGATCAGCTCCACTCTCAAGAAGAATCTGGACAATATCAGGATAACCTCTGTCAACAGCTATATGTAGAGGCGTTTCACCGAAAGCTCCTTTTACATTAGGGTCTGCCCCTTTTTCAATAAAATATTTCACAAGCTCTTTACCCCCTTCTTTTACGGCAACATGGAGAGGCGATCCTTCATACTCATAAGATCTATTCAGATCCACCTTAACAAGATCAACAAGCCTGTAAACCTCATCGTAATCTCCCTCCATAATAGCTGTTATCAGTTTTTTCAGAAGTCTTACCCTTTCCATTTTTTACCCTCCATTTGTTATTTTTTATACAACCCTTCCTGTTATTAAAGTTTTTACCTTTCCGTTTTTATTTACAACCTGTGCAAGGGCGTATATCTCCACCTCCTCCTGTGAATCATTTTCCACAGCTCTTATAGAGCTGATCTTTCCTTTCCTTACGACCACAGGTCTGTCTGTAGGGGTGTATCCTTTATCTTGGAATGTATCAACCAAAATATCAGTAAGCTCTTCCTCTGAAAATTCTTCTATATTTATCCCTTCAAGGATTATCATTATCTGTTTTACCTGTTCCATTATTTGTCCCCGATAAGTTTTTTTATGTATTTCTCAATTATCTCAATGCTCTGGGAAATCCTCTCTTCAATTGTTTCTTTTTCTTTAAGGGATTTTTCAGGGGGATATATCTCCTCCATCGATGATTCTGGTCTTGCGATTATGTTTGTTATAAGCCCTTCTTTATCAACAAAAACTATCAGAGGAACATCAACCTTCCTTATGTCGTAGTTGCGGATAGCATCGCTGTATCCAAGATATACCGGAAGTTTCAAAGGAAGCATCTTTTTAAGCTCCTGAACTTCATTTTTGTTTGATCTGCTTAGAAGAACAGCCATGAAAACAGCCTTATCTTTATATTTTTCATAGAGCCTGTTCATATTAGGCAAAAACTTGAATGTTCCCGGCTGATCCCCAATTGCAAAAAATACAATCACAGCAGGTTTGTGGTCAATAATCTGTGAAGCCTTTACCACATTGCCCTTTTCATCAATAGATCTGAAATCCCTGAACTCTTTTCCAACAAGAGAACTGTCAAATCCATAGCTCAGTGAAAAAGCAGTTAAGAGTGCTACTATCACCTTTTTCATTTTATATCTCCTTTCCTTTGTTTTTCTCCCTTTCTTCTCCCACTTCTGTTAGAACAACCTTTGTTATGCTGTTGACAGGTTTTCCTGAACTGAAACTTATATGTATGTAGTTTCCTGTAAGTCCTACTTTCTTTCCAGCTTTTTCTGATATTATCAGCACCTCAAGAGGTTTACCTATGTATCTTTCCCTGAACTTTTTGTTTTTTTCCTGTGAAATCTGCCTGATTATCTGTGTTCTCCTTTTTTTCTCCTGAGGGGGAACTGTGTCTCCAAACTTTTCAGCAGATGTTCCTTTCCTCTGGGAGTATGTGAAAACATGTATATAAGCAAAAGGCAGATTTTTTACTGTTTTAACTGTGTTTTCAAAGGCTTTTTCATCTTCTGTTGGGAAACCTGTTATAAGATCTGTTCCTATTGCTGTGTCTGGTCTTCTTTTTATTATCTGGTTTACAACATTTTCATACTGGGAAACTGTGTAGTTTCTTTTCATATCTTTTAAAACCCTGTCGTCACCAGACTGTATAGACAGATGGAAGTGGGGGGCTATTTTTTCTTCAGATGTTATAAGATCAAGCAGTTTATCATCTATCTCATTTATACCCATTGATGAAAGTCTTACTCTGTACAGACCATCTATCTTTATAAGTTTTTTTAACATGTCATAAAGGTATCCTTCCTTATGATCGTACCCAAACTGTGAAAGCTGTGTTCCTGTAAGGACTATCTCTTTAAACCCTCTATCAACGAGTATTTTTGCCTGATCAACTATCTGGTCTATTTTTGCACTTCTGACCTTCCCTCTTGCAAAAGGAATAATACAAAAGGAACAGAAGCTGTTGCAACCTTCCTGAACTTTCAGTATAGGTCTTGATCCTTCATAAAATGTGCTTATCTGGAAAGTTTCAAAATCATTTTTTCTGAATATGTTGTCTATAAAAACCTTATCCTGTCTTCTTTCATTTATAAACTGCTCAACAATTTCCAAAACCGCCGTTTTATGAGAGTTTCCTATTACAAGATCTACCTCCTCCATCTTTGAAAGCTCATCAGGGGATACCTGTGCATAACAGCCTGTAGCTACAATAACAGCATTCGGGTTTCTCCTTTTCGCCTGTCTTAAGGTTTTTCTTGAGCTTCTGTCTGCGTCATTTGTCACTGTGCATGTGTTTACCACATATATGTCAGCCTTATCTGTAAATTCAGACAGAATATACCCTCTGTTTTCAAACTCCTCCTCCATAGCAGAGGTTTCAAACTGGTTCATCCTGCAGCCTAAACTGTAAAATGCTACCTTCAGTTTTTCCATATTTCTCCTTATAGAATTGATCCACAGAATAATTTTATACAGATTTTATGAAAATCAAATGAAATTTATCAGGAAAAAAGCCCCTTTCGGGGCTGGAGAGAGAATATAAGGAGGTTTAGAAGATGAAACCTACACCAAGCTCAAAAATATCAGATTCGTTATAAGCTTTGTTATCTCTTATCTGGTAATCTGCTTTCAGAACAACATTAGGGTGAGGCTTCAGGTTTAGACCGACAGTCCATATAGTTTTGTCATACTGATTATTTTTTGTAAATCCTGCCGGAACTTTTTCCTGTGTGTTGTATCTTTCGTATCTGACAAAAACAGGAAGCGACAGATCTGTGTCAGACTTAATAAAAGGCATAACATCATAAGCAAGATTCAGGTAATATCCGTAAACCTCTTTTGCTACAGTATCTCCTACAGCGAGAGATATTTTGTCTGCGTCTGAAAGAAATCCTTTTACATAAAGACCTGTTATTTCAAGGTTTTTATAGGAGTATCTCAGATGAAAATCATACATACTTACCCTTCCATCAAAACCGTCTCCCTGCCCAGAGTTTCCTGTGTAACCTGAAACACCTATCATAAGCCCATCAATCCCTGTATAATCAACCCTTCCAACAAATGCTATATCTTCAGCATAAGCCTTGCTCCCTGCCTGTCTCCCACCTTTCACCCATTTTTTTGATGAAAATCCTGTGTAGTAAAACCCGTTTGCAACACCTATGTAGTAGTTCCAGTTTTCCATGTTGCTAAACAGCAAGATCCCGTTTTCATTCCATGTTGTTGGTATTATGTTTGTTTCAACTTCAGGTCTGTTTACAGAGTTAAAGAATACCGGTTCATGTAGAAGGTTTGTTATACCAACAGGAATAAGATAACTTCCAACCCTCAAGTTAACCCACTGGTTAAAAAGAAAATCAAGATAAGCGAACTCTATCTTTACTTTTCCGCCTCTGCTGGTATCAGCCCCATGCTCAAACTCCACTTCTGCATTCAGGATAATGCTGTCAGAAAACTTATAACCTATGTAAGGAATGAATCTGTAAATGTCTGTCATATCCTTTTTTGTTGATTTTTCAAATCTCTGGTATATAATCTCCCCGTATCCACCGATAGAAAGACCTGCAGGGGTGAAATAAACTTTTGATGCAGCATATCCCATTCCTGAAAACTGTTC
>JALTAS010000060.1 GCA_027058925.1 Persephonella sp. | reverse complement strand
ACAAATAAAATATTAACCATAATTGATAATCATATATTTCTTCCAATCCTTTTTCAACAGATCTTGCTTTTTTTGATTATTTATTTACCATATTAGTATCAAATAAAAGGGGCTTAAGAATGAAGGTTACAGATTTTGACAGGCTTTTATCACTTGCCTCAGATAAAGAGCTTTTTCCAATCATTGATAAGGTTCTTAAAGGAGAAAGACTTTCATTTGAAGAAGGGGTAAAACTTTTTAAAACTTCAGATCTTATCACTTTAGGACTCCTTGCAAACTACATAACAGAAAAAAAGAACGGAAAATATGCTTACTTCGTTATAAACAGGCAGATCAATCCCACAAATGTTTGTGCTCTTGATTGTAACTTCTGTGCTTTTGCAACAATGGACAGAAATGATCCAAAAGCCTATGAGATGTCTTATCAGGAAGTTGTAGAAAAAGCAAGGTATGCTGTATCTCAGGGGGCGTCTGAGGTTCACATTGTAGGTGGACTTCACCCTGAATGGGGATTTGATGTTTATCTTGAGATGGTTTATCAGATTAAAAGAAACTTCCCTGATCTTCATATAAAGGCTTTTACAGCTGTAGAAATAGATTATTTTTCAAGAATTTCTGGTCTTTCTTATGAAGAGGTTTTGCTGAAACTTAAAGAAGCAGGGCTTGGAAGTCTTCCGGGAGGAGGGGCTGAGATATTTTCCCCAAGAGTAAGAAGGATAATAGCCCCTTCAAAAATAGGTTGGAAAAAATACCTCCAGATACACAAAACAGCCCACCGTTTAGGTCTCCACTCTACTGTTACAATGCTTTACGGACATGTGGAAACATACGAAGAAAGGATTGACCACATGATCAAAATAAGAGAGGCTCAGGATGAAACGGGAGGTTTCACATGTTTTATCCCTCTTGCATACCAGCCTGAAAACAATGAGCTTAACATAACAGAGCATACCCATGGGGTTGATGATCTCAAAACTATAGCTGTCTCAAGGCTTATTCTGGACAACATTCCCCACATAAAAGCCTACTGGGTAATGATTGGCGAAAAGATAGCACAGACAGCCCTTAACTTTGGGGCTGATGATATGGACGGAACTGTTATGGAGGAAAAGATAGCGCATTTTGCAGGGGCAAAATCACCTACACAACAGCAGAAAGAAAAGCTCATAAGACTTATAAAAGAAGCAGGTAAAATACCTGTAGAAAGGGATACCCTTTACAACCACCTTAAGGTATATGAAGAATAAAACCCCAACGCAAATTTTTCTGGCTTTTATAGTCTTATTTCTGCTTGCTGTTTCATTTGTTGTCGTTCTTATAGCTGTTCCATACCTTTTTTATCTTCTCCTTGTTATATTTTTTAAAACGGTTCAGTTTGGGATTATCTTTATCATACTTTTCTGGTTTTTGATTGTTATATTTTTGTGGATTCTTAAAATCGTACAGATAATATCAAAGGGAACGTGAGATGGATCACTTTTTGCAGATAAGCACAGACAAAGATGTTGTTGTAGTTGGAGATATACATGGCTGTTTTTTAGAGTTCCTTGAGATTTTGCAAAAAATAAAGGAAAGATATGGAGAGGACACACTGATTGTTTCTGTTGGTGATACTGTTGATAGAGGGGATTACAACCTTGAGATTATTGAGCTGTGTTTTGAGCTGAAAGAAAAAGGGAATTTTATTGAGGTTCAGAGCAACCATAACCTTAAACTTTACAGATGGTTTAAAGGAAAAAATGTGAACATCAGTTATGGTATGAAAAAAACTGTTGATCAGATCCTATCCCTTTCAGAAGAAAAAAGAGAGATATTAAGAGAAAGATACATCAGGTATTATGAATCTCTTCCTTTATATCTAATAATAAACGACAGGGTTGTTGTTGCACATGCAGGAATAAAAGATGAGATGATAGGAAAAACAGGAAAAAAGGTAAAGGATTTTGTTATTTACGGAGAGACAACAGGAAGGTTTACAGAAGAAGGTTTTCCTGAAAGGATAGACTGGACAAAAGACAGAAGGTTAACACAAAATTCACCAAAAATAATTTATGGTCATGTTGTTTTTAAAAAGCCTTACATAAACAACCTCTGTTACGGTATTGATACAGGCTGTGTTCTGGGAAATATGTTGACAGGATACAATCCGTTTAAGGACGAGTTTATACAGGTGAAGGCAAAAAAGAGATATTTTTCTTTTGATTAAGGATCAATCAGGCTTTTCAGTTTTTTCCCAATATCTTTTTCTCTCATAAGGGACTCACCTATTAAAAAAGCATCAACAGAGTAATTCTTTAGATCAAGAAGCTGATCCTTACTGGAAAGTCCGCTTTCAGAAACAATAATCTCTGCTCCCAATTTTTTCATTTCTGGGGCAAGCTCTTTTGTTATGTTTATGTCAACTGTGAAGCTCTCAAGATCCCTGTTGTTTATTCCTATGATTTTGGCACCTGCATTTATAGATTTAGCCCCTTCCTCGTAAGAATGTATCTCAACAAGAGGCTCCATTCCAAACTCCCTGCCGTAATTGATCAGGCTCTCAAGCTCTTTTTCTGATAGTATCTTTGCTATAAGCAAAAATGTATCAGCCCCGTAAGCAAAAGCCTCAAGTATCTGTCTTTTGTCTATAATAAAATCTTTTCTAAGAATAGGTATGCTGGTAACTGCCCTGACCATTTTCAGAAAGACAACATCTCCCTTGAAATAGCTTTTATCTGTTAGAACAGATATGGCTGATGCACCGTTGGTTTCATATATCTTAGCTATATCAACAGGATCAAAATCCTCTCTTATTATGCCTTTTGATGGGGAAGCCTTTTTTATCTCGGCTATTATGTTAATACCATCCCTCTTTAATACACCCTTGAAATCCCTTACAGGATCTCTACTGATTACTTTTCCTTCAAGATATTTAATGTAATCAGGGGTGTAATCTAAAAGCTCCTCTTTTTTTGTTTTAATTATTTTTTCAAGTATGTTCAATGCCAAGCCCCGTTTTTTTGTGATATTTTATCATATCTATTTAAAATCATAATCATTTGGCATAAATTTAGATTAATTATTATCAGATGGAGGTTATGAATGAAAAAACCTGAAATACTTGCTCCTGTAGGACATTACGAAGGATTGGCTTCAGTTATAAAAGCAGGAGCTGATGCTATTTATATGGGTGTTGGAAAGATAAATCAGAGAGCTTTAAAATCAAACTTCACGATTGAGGATGTGAAGGAGATAAGAAAGATAACACAGGATTCAGGGGTAAGACAGTATGTTGTCTTAAACTCAATAGTTTTTGAGGATGATTTGCCGTACATTAATGAGCTACTACACCAGCTTAAAGATATAGGAGTTGATGCTGTAGTAGGGTGGGACATGGCTGTTTTATCTAAGTCTATTGAGCTTGGTATTGAAACACACCTTTCAACTATGGCTTCAGTTTCAAACTCCCAGGCTGCAAGATTTTATGAAAAAATGGGGATAAAAAGGGTTGTTCCTGCAAGGGAGGTTAAGCTTGAGGGTCTTCTTGACATAAAAAATAAAACAAATTTAGAGGTAGAGATATTTATACACGGTGCTATGTGTATGGCTGTGTCAGGAAGATGTTTCCTATCCCATGATGTTTTTGAAAAATCAGGGAACAGGGGGGAATGTTATCAGGTATGCAGACATGAGTTTGATGTAAAGATTGTCTCAAGAAATACAGGGACTGAGTTTTTTATCGGTTCAGACTATGTTTTATCAGCAAGGGATCTTGTAACTATCAATTTCGTTGATAAGCTTATATGGGCAGACAGCTGGAAGATAGAGGGCAGAAACAAAAATGCAGATTATGCATATATGGTTACTTACGCTTACAGGGAGGCAAGGGACAGAATACTGAATGGAGAATGGGGTCAGAAAGGCTGGAAGGATCTTTGGGACATGCTTGAGAGGGTTTACCACAGAGAATGGGATTCAGGTTTTTACTTTGGAGAAGGTCGTTTTGGACTCAACAGATCGGTAGCAAAAGAAAAAAAACTGTATGTTGGTGAGATTATCAAGTACTACCCTAAAATAAGCGTTGCAGAGCTAAAAGTGGTTGACAACCCTGTTTCTATTGGAGACACAATCCATATAATAGGGAAAAAGACAGGACTGATAAGACAGACTGTCAGATCAATGCAGGTTGAGAAGAAAGCTGTGAAAAAGGCAAATAGAGGAATGGTAGTTGGGCTGAAAACAGACGATAGAGTCAGACCAGGGGATAAAGTTTATTTAATAAAACAGGTGGATATGTCCGATAATATTAATACTGATCACCGGTTAATAACTAAATAGAAGGAAATATGC
>JALTAS010000059.1 GCA_027058925.1 Persephonella sp. | reverse complement strand
AAAGGAGTATGATGGATATGCAGTGTTTTTCATACAGGATGTATCAAGGACGATGACCCATCAGCTTGTAAGACATACAGCCCTGAACTACAGCCAGAGAAGTCAGAGATATGTAAGAGAAGATGAAAACCTTCTCATTATACCTCCATCTATAAAGGAATCTGAATTTGAGATCAATAACAAAACCCTTGTTGAAAACTATCTTGGCCTGATTAACAGCTACAAGGCATTTATTGAGAAAGCAGATATAAAGAAAAATCTCAAAGATGAAGTTATATCAAGGATCAATAATTTTACTGAGAAATATAAAAAGACAGAAAAAATAAAGCTTGAGGATATTTTCAGACTTACAGACCAGCTTACCCAGACAGTTTACGATCTTTCAGTTTACAACGGAAAAATAAAAAGAGAAGATGCAAGGTTTATACTTCCACACGGGAGGAAAACAACAATTGTTGTATCAGGAACCATCAGATGGATAAAAGACTTTATTACAAAAAGAACAGATCCCCACGCCCAGTGGGAGATACAGAATGTGGCAAAACAGATGAAACAGCTACTGTCAGAGCAGGGTATAGATGTTTAGAAGAAAAATAAAGCTTCTGAAAAGATTTAAAGAGATATCAGCCACACTATCAAAATTAGGTTTTTATAATATATACGACTACTTTAAAATCCTTTTCGGAATTGAGGTTGAACCGGGAGCTAAACCAAGAAGGATCAGAGAAGCCCTTGAAAAACTTGGACCTTCCTTCATAAAACTTGGTCAGATACTGAGCACAAGACCGGACATAGTTCCTGTTTACATAATAGATGAGCTTATAAAACTTCAGGATAGAGTAGCTCCTGTAGATTTTGAGATCATTCAACAAACTTTAAAAAGGAATTATGGGGAGGAGCTTTACGAGATATTTTCATATATAGACCCAACTCCCCTTGCATCAGCTTCCATCTCACAGGTTCATGTGGGCTACTTAAAAACAGGAGAAAAAGTTGCTGTAAAAGTAAAAAGACCAAACCTTGAACAGATCATTGAGCTTGATTCAGAACTTATGTATCTCGTAATAGATTTCCTTGAAAGACATTTCAAAGATGTGAAGGAGTTTAACCTGAAAGGGGTTATACACCAGTTCAGAAGAACAACGCTTCAAGAAGCAGATTTTTCTATAGAAGCACAGAACATAAAGATATTTCAGGAAAACTTCAGAGATTATCCCGGATTTAAAATACCAAAATGTTTTTATGACATATCAACATCTGAAGTTCTTATAACAGAATTTATAGAAGGAACAAAAATATCTGAGGTTGAAACGCTAAAGAAAAAAGGTCTTGATCCTGAAGATATAGCTGTCAGGCTAACAGATGCTTACTTTAAGATGGTTTTTATAGATGGGGTTTACCATGCAGATCCTCATCCAGGAAATCTCTTTGTGTTAGATGACGGCACAATCGTTGCGGTTGATTTTGGAATGATAGCATTCCTCTCAAAATCCAAAAAAAAGTACTTTTTTGATTATATTATTGCTGTTACAACCCTTGATCTAAATCTTGCGATACAGTTTTATGAAGGTTTCAACATGTTCACCCCAAGAACAGATTTTGGGAACTTTGAGGCGGATCTCCAGTTTTTCCTTGAAAAATACCACAACAAGAGGTTAGACGAGATAAATCTTAGGGAGATGATTGAGGACATAATAGGATTTATCAGAGAAAACCATCTGAAACTTCCAACAGATATAGCGTATCTTGGAAAAGCAGCCCTTAACCTTGAAGGTACAGTAAGAAGACTCCATCCAACCTTTAACCCTACAGAAAGACTGAAAAATTTTGTTGGAATCTCAACGAAAGATTACATAAAAGAAAAAATATCTGAGATAAGAGATGCAACAGAGCTTTCTTTCTATTTAATATTCAAGATAGAACATATCTACAGACTTCTAATCAGAGAAAGGATCACATTCCAGATTATATTTAAAGATCTTGAAGAACTTCAAAAATTTTACAAAATGCAGACAGGGAAGATAGCATTTGCGATAATATTTGTTGGTTTGCTTATGTCATCTGCACTTTTTTATATGTCAGGAAAAGACACAACAGGTCTGGTGCTACTTGTAATATCCTTTTTCATAGGGTTAATATCTTTTTACAAAGTATTCAGATTTTAGGAGGTTTTAATGGGGTTGAGATCTTTTATCATACCAGCTGTTGACATAAAAGAAGGAAAAGCTGTAAGACTTTTCAAGGGTGATCCTAATGCTGTTACAGTTTATGGGAATGATCCTGTCAGTGTTGCGAAAATGTGGGAGGAAAAGGGAGCAAAACATCTGCACATTGTTGATCTTGACGGTGCTTTTGAAGGAAAACCAAAAAACTACAAAATAGTTGAAAAAATTGTGAAGTCTGTAAACATCCCTGTTGAGTTTGGAGGAGGCTTAAGAAGTTTTGATGCTGTAAAAACAATGTTTGATATAGGTGTTGAAAGGGTTGTTATCGGAAGTCTGGCCTATCAGGACAGGAATCTATTTCTCAAAATAATTGATGCTTTTCCTGAAAAGGTTGTTGTTGGTATAGACGCAAAAGATGGGAAGGTTGCGATAAAAGGCTGGCTTGAAAAAACAGATTACACACCGTTAGAATTTGCTCTGCAGTTTGATAACCTTGAAATATGGGGATTTTTATACACAGATGTTAACAGGGACGGGGCGATGGTAGGACCAAACATAGAGGGGACAAAAGAACTTGCAGAAAAACTGAAACACCCGGTCATAGCTTCTGGAGGTGTTGGAAGTCTGGAAGACGTTAAAAAGCTGTACCAGATCAGAAAGTTCGGCGTTTACGGTGTTGTTGTGGGAAAAGCCCTTTATGAAGGAAAAATAAAACTTGAACAGCTGGAGGATTAAGATGCAGATGATAGAAACAGATAAAGCACCAAAGGCGATAGGACCATATTCACAGGCTGTAAAGTATGAAAATCTACTGTTTATATCAGGTCAGATAGCGATAGACCCAAAAACGCAGGAGTTTATTGGGGGAGATGTTGAAAAACAGACAGAAAGGATAATGGAAAATATCAAAGCTATACTTGAGGAAGCAGGGCTTAATTTTAACCATCTGATAAAAACAACAATATACCTGAAAAACATACAGGATTTTGAAAAGGTAAACAGGGTTTACGGGAGGTATTTCACAGAGCACAAGCCTGCAAGGGCAACCGTTGAGGTTTCCAACCTACCTAAAGATGCCCTCGTTGAGATAGAGGCTGTAGCAGGGATTTAGTCTTTGTCCATGTATATGCGGGATGCTGTTGTTCCTCTCTGCCCCTGATACTTTCCCCTATAGGGTTTTTCCGCAGGCTCCTCCATCTTTGCAAAAACAAGCTGACAGATCCTCATTCCCGGGTATATTTTTAGAGGTCTTGAGTTTGCATTGTAAAACTCAAGTGTGATCTGACCTTCAAAACCTGCATCAACCCAACCTGCATTTTCTATAAAAAGGCCGAGCCTACCAAGTGATGATCTTCCCTCAACAAATGCCGTAAGATAATCAGGAAGTTTTATATACTCCCTTGTGGTTGCAAGTATAAAATGTTTAGGCTGTATTACAAATCCTTCATCATCAGCAACAACTTTTTTAAGCTGATTTCCAAGATCAGGATTTTTAACATCAAGAATGTCTATCTCTTCAGGATATATAAGAAAATCGTTCCCAAGTCTGAGATCAACAGATGAAGGCTGTATTTGCTTCTCATCTATAGGGTCTATAACAAGCTCTTTTTTTTCTAAAAGCTGTTTGATCTTTCTGTCGCTTAAAATCATAAAATAATGATATCACATTTCCATAAGCTTTTTAGATATATCCTTAAGTGGAAACTTTTTAATAAGATCAAGGGCTTCTTTATAACCCATTCCTGAGTATTTTACAGAAAATATACCATCGGGAGCAAGAAGAATGACGATCTCGCCTGAGTTTCCCTGTTTGTTGTGTGAAAGACCGGTTTTGAAACCCATAAATTTGAAAACCTTCACATATTCTGTCGGGGTATCCATCTCTGTGATCATTGTAAACGGAGCAAATATGGCGGTTGCCATAGATCCTTTAAAGATCGTCACCTCAAAACTTTTGTTGTTTTTTGAATAATTCCTCTGTGCGGTTATTACCAAGCCAAAAGGCCCAGACATTTTGCTTCCGGTAGGTTTCTCCCCTTTCCATCCTTTCAAATCAACAAGATACGGATAGAGATCTGTGTAACTTCCAGCATAAGAAAATGAAAACAGCAGAAGAACAATCAGATATTTTAATTTTTTCATAATTTCTACCTCCCTCATATATTAATCTGTAGTCTGAATAGAAA
>JALTAS010000058.1 GCA_027058925.1 Persephonella sp. | reverse complement strand
GATTGTCGGACTGGGCAAGGGACATACTCCATTACATCATTATTAACAGATACAACGATCTGAAACCTATCATAATCACATCAAACATAGATCTTAAAACAAACAAAAAAACAGAAGGGGATCTACTTGAAAACACCCTTGAGGAAAGGATGGGACAGGCAATAGCTTCAAGACTTTCTGAAATATGCGAGGTTTTACCGGTTAAAGGAAAAGACAAAAGGGGAAGTAGTCTAACAGAAATTAAAAAGGGAGTAAAAAATGAGAAAAGCAACAGTTAAAAGAGAAACAAAAGAAACACAGATTGAGCTTTCAATAAACCTTGACGGTAAAGGAAAGTATTCTGTTGATACACCTGTTGGCTTTCTTACCCACATGGTTGAAACCCTATCAAAACATTCACTTATTGATATAAACATCATGGCAACAGGTGATATACATGTAAGCCATCACCACACAGTTGAGGATGTTGGGATAGTGCTCGGAACAGCGATAAAAGAGGCTTTAGGCGATAAAAAAGGAATAAGAAGATACGGTTTTGCTGTTATTCCTATGGATGAAGCTCTATCTTTATGTTCTATAGATCTGTCTGGAAGGCCTCTTCTTTTTTATGAAGACTTAGGACTGAGAGGAAAGATAACAGAGTTTGATTTTGAATTGATGGAAGAGTTTTTTAAAGGTCTAACCCTTTCGGCAGGAATTACAGTTCATCTTAAAGCCCTTTCAGGAAAAAATCTCCACCACATAGCTGAATCTATGACAAAGGCTTTTGCTGTTGCTTTAAGACAGGCTGTTGAGGTAGATCCAAGAAGGGAAGGATCACCATCAACAAAAGGAACACTTGATTAGGAGGTTTTTTATGAAAAGAAAAGAAAAAATACTTGAGATATTAAAAGAAAAAAAAGAGGTTTCAGTTAAAGAACTGAGTAAGCTTTTCAATGTTTCGGAGATGACTATATACAGGGATATAAAAGAGCTTGAAAAAGAGGGAGAAATAAAAAGAAAACATGGTTCTGTTCTTTTAAATGAAAAAGAAAGTTCAGAGTCCTTAGTGGTTGATACATGTCCTATTTGCGATAAACCTATAACAAGGGCATACCCTTACAGAATAACAGTTGAGGATTACAAGGTTATTGAGGCCTGCTGTGAACACTGCGGTTTTTTGCTCCACAGCAAGTATGAAGAAAAGCATGTATCAGCCATAACATACGATTTTATAACTGAAAATCCTGTTAGCGCTCTTAATGCATGGTATGTTGTTGGAAGCTCAGCTGTTCCGTGCTGTAGTCCAAGTGTTATACCTTTTGCTTCAAAAGAGGATGCTGAAAAATTCAAAAAAGGGTTTGGTGGTGAAGTTATGAGTTTTATAGATGCTTACAACTCAATAGTAAACAATATGAACATAAACTTAAAAAGTTGCTGTCATCCTCAGAATGTCACATTCAGAATTGATCAGCTGAAAAAGTCTTAAAAGTCCTTAAGAACCGGATACTTTCTTTCTTTATCAACTATATGGATATTTTCAACTCCAAATTTGTTATCTTTCAAGAATTTATAAATCTCTACAGCCCTTTTTTTATCCTTAAAACCGATAACTACACCACAAAACTCATATATTTCATCAGGAATAGGAAGAGTTACAAAATCTTTAATACCTTTTTTCTCAAGAAACTCTATAGCCCTGAAACCTTCAGGAATAGACATAAATGTTATTATGTATTTGGGGCCTGCTGATCTGAAAATCCTGAAAAAGTAATCGTATATATGAAGTTTAACTCCTATAGCATAAAACTTTAGTTTCTCAATAAGCGTATCTCCGTGCCAGCCTTTTCCTCTTTCAATAACAGCTGTTATAATACCATCCTCTTCATTAAGAGACACTAGACTGTTTCCGGTATCATGGCACCAGATCTTTATATCCTTTTTGAATGCTTTATCGTCAGCAAGAACCTTTAATCTCTTTCCAACAGGAATATTTTTCAGCTCCTTTGATACAAATATAAGGGGTGTTGGGCAAAACATACCCCTTGTATCAACTTCTTTTATTATCTTTTTATCTTTTTCTTCCATTACTTGCATATCAACCTTCCCAGTGGTTCTCCACCCAGGAGATGCCAGTGAATGTGGGGAACTTCCTGACCTGAGTGGGGGCCTGTGTTGACAATAAGCCTGAAACCTGTTTCAGCTATCCCAAGCTGTTTTGCTATCTCATTTGCCTTCAGAATGATATGCCCCACAACAGGCTTATGTCTTCCCTCAAGGTAGAGGTTATTCGGTATGTGTTCTTTAGGAACAAGAAGTATATGAACCTTTGCCTGAGGTGCTATATCTTTGAATGCGATCATCAGCTCATCTTCATAGACCACATCTGCAGGTATTTCTCTGTTTATTATCTTGCAGAAAACGCAGTTTTCCATCTCGTCCTCCCTGTATTAATTATAACCTATTGGAGAAAGGTTTACAGCAAATTCTTTAAGTTTTTCCATAAGTCTGTCAATATTCCATCCTTTTTCTGTTGAAAGAATAATACTCTCCCTATCTCCTGTCATCATACCTTCCTGGGAATGATCTATAAAATCTGGAGATGGAACTAACTTATCAACTTTGTTAAGAACAACAATTGAGGGCTTTTTATCAACATCAATTTTTTTGAGAATTTTCTCCACAGATTCAAGTTTTTCAAGCCAGTTTTCATCTGAGATATCAACAACGTGGAGTATAAGATCAGCTTCCTCAACCTCTTCAAGTGTTGCCATAAATGCCTCCATTATCTCTTCAGGCATATCTTTAACAAATCCAACTGTATCTGTTATGACGATCTTTTTCTCAATATCAGGAAACATAATATAAGATGTTTTTGTGTCCAGTGTGGCAAATAGCTGATCAGATATAAAGGTCTCCCTTTTTGTGAGTCTGTGGAGAAGGCTTGATTTTCCTGCATTTGTGTAACCAACAAGGGCAACTTTAAGGATAGAAGGATCCTTATTTCTCCATTTTCTCTGCTGTTTTCTCTGTTTTTTTATATGCTCAAGCTCTTTTTTTATCTTTGCTATTCTTTCTTTTATCCTTCTTGCTTTTATCTCTCCAAGCTTTTCACCTGCACCTTTTGTTTTCATTCCACCACCAATTCTGGATAAAGCCTTTCCCTTCTGACCGTAAATTCTTGGAAGCTGATGCTGTAGTGTTGCAAGCTCCACCTGAAGTTTTGCCTGTTTTGTTTTTGCCCTTTCTGAAAATATTGAGAGTATAAGATCTGTTCTATCCATTACCTGAACATCTGTTATTTTCTCAATATTGGATATCTGAACAGGAGATAGCTGTGTATCAAATATTAGTGTATCGGCTTTTATTCCTTCAGAGATCTCTTTTAGCTGTTTAACTTTTCCTTTCCCGATATATGTTGCAGGATCAGGAAGATCTCTTTTCTGGTAAATCTTGCCTAATGTTATCCCGTTTAAAGCTTCCACAAGTCCCTCAAGTTCAGAAAGGGACTGCCTCAGCTCTTTATCTGATCTGTTTTTTGTTTTTACTCCTACAAGTATGCATCTCATACGGCAAAATATATTTATTTTTTAAGTTTCTGCAACTATAGTGCTTATTGCATGCTTGTAAACAAGCTGTTTTTCACCATTAACATCAAGGAGGATTGTGAACTGGTCAGATGCAAGGATTTTTCCTGTAATCCTAGTTCCTCTTGTTAAATAAACAACCACCTCTTTGCCTTCCTCTTTCAGTTCCTCAAGAAGTTCATCCTGTATGTTCATTTCTATCCTCCATTGTTATATTTTTTTATAATTGTATCTAAAAGTTGTTCCTTTGTATAGTTAGATAGATCTATTTTTTCCCAGTTTTTATCAGTTTTTAGCTTTGATCTAAATGTTCTTATCTGTCTTTTTGCAAAATCCTTTGTGTTTTTTATAATATCCTCCTTTGATTTTTCTAATGAGGTTTTACCTTTTATATATGGAATAAGCTCTTTATACCCTATCGCCTGTTTTGCTGTGAGCGTGTCTTCATAACCTAAATCTAAAAGGTTTTTTACCTCATCAACAAGCCCTTTTTTGAACATATTTTCTACCCTTATCTGTATTCTTTTCATAAGATCCTTCTTCTCCCTTTCAAACACAAAACCAACAAACTCATATCTTTTTTCTTTAAATCCATGTTTCCTGTGAAAATAAGAGAAAGGTTTTCCTGTCAGCATATAAACCTCAAGCGCTCTGACAATCCTCTTTTTATCATTCTTATGTATTTTTGAGGCGTATTCAGGGTCTATATCTGCAAGCTGTTCAAAAAGCAGATGGCTTTCTTTTTTATACAGTTTTTCCCTTAATTTCCAGTTGGTTGGAGGAGCATCTGTCAGTCCGTAGATCAGGGTATGGATGTACAGC
>JALTAS010000057.1 GCA_027058925.1 Persephonella sp. | reverse complement strand
GTGATTACAATCGGCGTTTTTTCTGTATTTCTAATTAGAAAACCTGTTATAAAGGTGAGAAATGATTGATTTTATGGAAAAGGGCTTTTTATGGCTTTTGATTCCAGTAATACTTTTAGGTATTTATGCTTACAGATCAAAGGTAAGAAACAGATTTGAGTTCTGGATTGCATACATTGTAGTTTTTTTAATCATAATATCACTTGGAAAACCTGTTTTAAAAACGGGTGAGAAAACTATCTACAAAAAAGATACGGAGATTGTGATTCTCCTTGATCACTCCCTTTCAATGGAGGTGTCTGACCTTAAACCAACAAGGCTGATATTTGCACTTAGAAAAGTGAAAAAACTTCTGAAAGAGCTTGAAGATGAAAAGATTGGTTTGATCATATTTGCTGAAAAACCAGAAATTATATTTTACCCTTATGAAAAAATAACAGAAACAGATCTGGAAAATCTATCAATAAAATCAGAAGGTTCTACAGACATACTTTCTGCCTTTTCTGTTGCAAACTCATTATTGACAGCAAAAGAAAGAATAGTTGTACTTGTTTCAGACGGAAGTGATGAAGATCTGGGCAAGGTAAAGGATCTCATTGAGCAGTCAGGAATTAAGATGATTTTTTATGGAGTAGCAACAGAAAAAGGTGGTAAGGTTCCCGGATACAACGCACTTTCAAGACTGAACATGGAGATGGTTAAAATAGCAAGATCAAACGGAATTTATGTAAAACCTTCCCTGACAGATGAGGATATTTCCAGAATAACCGACTTTATAAAAAACATCTCAGAAAAAACAAAAACGGTTCTTCTAAAAATGCATTACAAAACAGATCTTTCCCCATTTATAGCCCTTTTTTCCTTAGGATTAATAACAGCCGGTTTCTTAATGAGAAGATTTGGATCTGTTTTTATATTCTTGCTTTTCTTAGCTTACCCATCTTACAGCGGGGAGATAAAAGGATATTTTTATTATGCTTTTGGAAAATATAAAAAGGCAGCCTCAGAATTTCTTCAAGAAAAAGATCCTGAGAATATGTACAATGCGGGGCTTTCTTATTATAAAGCCGGAATGTACCTTAACGCTCTGTCTGTACTGAAAAAGATAAAAACAGATGATCCAGATCTAAAGAAAAAGATTCTGTACACACTGTCCCTTTGCTATCTTGCCCAGAAAAAATACAAAACAGCAGAAGAAATGCTTAGTCATCTTGTTGAGATGTACCCTACAGAGGAGAGGATAAGAAAGCTGTACCGGTTTGTTAACATGGTTTACAATCTCGGGAAGAAACCTCAAGAAAAAAAGACCATTGTGAAGATAAAAGAGAAAAAATCAAAACATTTCAAAACAGCTCCTATGGAAATAGGAGAAAAAAATCCTTGGTAAAGGAGGAGTTATGGAAACAATAAACAGGATAAAAAATGAGCTGAAAAAAGCGATAATCGGTCAGGAAAGAATGATTGATGCTCTGCTTATAGGGCTCATGACAGAAGGGCATATCCTTCTTGAGGGTATTCCGGGGGTTGCAAAAACAACAGCTGTCAAAACCTTAGGAAAGGTGCTTAACCTTAGTTTCAAAAGAATTCAGTTCACCCCTGACCTGATACCATCAGACATATTAGGTGGAGAGATTTACATAATAGAAAAAGATGAGTTCAGGGTAAAAAAGGGTCCAATCTTTACAAACCTTTTACTTGCTGACGAGATCAACAGGGCTCCTGCAAAGGTTCAGTCTGCACTTCTTGAGGCTATGCAGGAAAGACAGGTCACTATAGGGGAAGACACTTTCCCGCTTGATGAACCTTTTCTGGTTATGGCGACTCTTAACCCGATAGAAGAGGAAGGGGTTTACAATCTTCCTGAAGCACAGTTGGATAGGTTTTTAATGAAGGTAGTTATTGATTATCCAGATGAAAATGAAGAGTATCAGATATTAAAGCTCGTTACAGCAAGGGAAGGTATATCCAATGAGGAAACTGAAAAGCCCCCTGAACCTCAAACTGTTGCAGAAAAAGAGGACATACTGAAACTTAAAAACACCCTCAAAGACATTCATGTGGACAAAGAGGTTGAAAAATATATGGTAAATCTGACAATGGCAACGAGAAATCCTGAAAAATATGGGATACCAAAAGAATACATTAGGCTTGGATTAAGTCCGAGGGCAACTATTAATCTTTATAAGGTTTCTAAAGCTGTAGCACTCCTTAACGGAAAAGATTATGTTTCTCCTTCAGACATACTATCCCACATTAAAGATGTTTTTAGACACAGATTTCTGGTTTCATTCCATGCAGAAGCTGAAGGGATAACAACAGATGATATTATTGATATGATTGTTGAAAAAGTTCCTATGCCGTAGGTGAAAAATGGATAAAACAAGATTAATTACTATCAAAATAAGACAGAAAGTTCTCAGTTTCTATGAAGGACTGCATAAAGCATTAAAGTTCGGTGAAGAAGACGATCTGAAAAACATTAGAGAATACACATACGGGGATAATGTAAAAAGGATAAACTGGATAATTACCGCCAAAGAAAAAAAACCTTTTGTGATAGAAAGGGAAGAAAGAAAAAATCAAAACATCATGGTTGTTCTGCTTCTGGATCAGGAGATGCTTTACGGGAGTAAACTGCAAAAGCTTTATGAGATATACAGTATTCTTGGATTTTCAGCACTGTATCAGAAAGACAGGCTGAATACATACATTTTTACAGACAGAATGGAGAAGTTTTTTAAACACAGGAACACCTTTTCACTGGTAGAAGATGTTTTAAGGTTTGTTGACAATATCCCTCTTAAAGATAAAAGGCTAAAAACTGATCAGATAGATAAATATCTTTTGAGACACAAAAGATCAATAGTTGTCCTTATTGGGGATTTTGTATACCCGATTAACATCTCCCAGATCTCCTCAAGGCATAAACTTTTTATCATAAAAGTCAGAGAAAAAGATGAAGAAGATCCCAAAAAATACACCGGTTATCAGCTGAAAAGCTTTGATCTAAAAAGAAAGATACCTTTTCTTATCAAGCCTATGGTAAGGAACTACATAAAAAACCTGAAGAGTATTGACGAAAACCTAAGACAGCAGGCTGTCTTAAAGAGGGTTCCTGTAAAAACCATATACACCCATGAAGACCCATTTATAAAATTGAGGATGATGTTCAGCTAAAAAATCATGTCTCCGGTAATTTTTCCACATATATTGATCTGCTTGGGAATGCGAAGGAAGATCCGTTCTTTTCAACAATATCCATAATCTTCAGATTTATGTCTTGCTTTATCTGGACATACTCAAGCCAGTTTGAGGTGTTTGCAAAGAAAAGGATAAATATGTTAAGAGAACTGTCTGCAAACTCGTCAAAATAAACAACTATAGCCTGATCTTGTGCAACATCAGGGTGTTGCTCAAGCATGCTTTTTATGTCCCTGACTATCTTTCTTACAACATCAGCCGGCGTATCATAAACAACACCTATTGTCATCTTTATCCTTCTGATATTTCTCCTTGAAAAATTTTCTATAGGGTTATTTGCTATGTACTGGTTTGGAACAGTGATCAGTGATTTTTCAAATGTTCTTATCTTTGTTGTTCTCATTCCAAGATCTTCTACTATCCCTTCAACAGAACCTACCTTCACCCATTCACCTATCTTGAGGGATTTATCTGCCAGAATTGTAAGTCCTCCAAAAAGATTGGCGGCTGTATCTTTAGCAGCGAGAGCTATAGCAAGACCGCCGATCCCCAAAGATGCTATCAATGCAGTTACATTAATCCCCCATTCCTGCAGAACAGCCAGCACAGCCAGAACAAGTATGAAAGCTTTCATTGACTTTATTAGAAAAGTGCCAACTTCCTGTGCAAGATCTTTTCCAAACTTTTGGGCAAATTTGAATATATCTGGACTAAATACATTTACCCCGTTATAAAAAATCCAGAAAACAAGTATTATAAAAAGAGATTTAACGGTATGCTGAGTTATGTCAGCCTTTAGATTTATAATATCAAGAGCAATCCACAGACCGATAACAATAAATAAAAATCTAAGAGGGCTTTCTATCATTGAGAGGACTTTATCATCAATGGTTGTTTTTGTTTTTGAAACAACGGCTTTTATGCTGTTTACAATAATGTGGCTGAATATCTTTCTAAACAAAAGAAAAAGTAAAAATATGAGTAAAGCAAAAGCCCACTTATAAAGCGGAGTTCCAAGAACAACCTGATTAAGTATTTCATTTATCTTTGTAAAAAATTCTCCATTCATAATAATAATTATGTATCTATTTTTTAGATAAGTAAATACATGATAGATTTATACAAGAATTTGCAATGGTTTCAGGAAAAAAACAGAATTAATTGAGACTATAGTTGAGACTTTAGAATTGACAATTTTCAGATTTTACGCTATTTTAAGAGTAGTCTGTCAGAAATCGGGCTTTTTGGAAAATGAATACGTTGATACTCAAAGGCGAGAGAGGGGCTGTTGAAACTGTCCCGAGTTGTAAG
>JALTAS010000056.1 GCA_027058925.1 Persephonella sp. | reverse complement strand
CTGTAAGACAGCTTGTTGCAAGTGTAAGTGCATAAGGCTCTGCATTCCCGATATCTTCGCTTGATAGAATAACAAGCCTTCTTGCTATAAAAACAGGATCCTCTCCTCCTTCAAGCATTCTTGCAAGATAGTAAACAGCAGCATCAGGATCAGATCCTCTCACACTTTTTATAAAAGCAGATATCATATCGTAATGGAGATCCCCTTTTTTGTCATATATAAGATGTGGTTTTTGAAATACTGTTTTTATTATCTCTTCATCAATGATAACCTCCTCAGACTCATTTAGGTTCACAGCCGTTTCCAATGCATTCAGAAGAACTCTTGCATCCCCTCCAGAGTATCTGATTAATTTTTCTTTATCTATAAATTTTACTTTCTTCTTTTTTAAAAACGGATCTTTTTCAAAGGCTCTATCTATAAGTAAGGACATTTCAACATCAGAAAGTGGATAAAGCTGATAAATACGACATCTTGAAAGAAGTGGAGGAATAACAGAAAAGGATGGATTTTCTGTCGTTGTTCCTATAAGGATCACCTTCCCCTTCTCAACAGCATCTAAAAGAGCATCTTGTTGTGATTTATTAAATCTGTGTATCTCATCAATAAACAGAATAAACTTTTTTTCAAAAAGCTGATCTTCTTCCGCCCTTTTTATAGCTTCTCTTATTTCTTTTACACCTGATGATACAGCATTTATCTGGAAAAATTCTGAATCTGTTTCTTTTGCTATTATTCTTGCAAGTGTTGTTTTCCCGGTTCCGGGAGATCCCCACAGTATCATAGAAAATAGCTCCCCTGTCTCTACCATTCTTCTGATAGGTTTCCCCTTTCCTATCAGATGCTTCTGTCCTACAATATCTTCAAGTTTTTCAGGTCTTAATCTTTCAGGTAAGGGAAGCTTCCTAACCATTTTGATCACCTTGACACTCTAAAAATTTTGCATATATAATATTCACCCTGATGGGCGAGAGTAGCTCAGTTGGTGGAGCACTTCCTTGCCAAGGAAGGGGTCGCGGGTTCGAGTCCCGTCTCTCGCTCCATTAATAGTTTTCCTGCTCTTTCTCCAGTTTTAACTTTTCTATCATAACTTCCTGAACCCTTCTTACATTTATACTCATTATTGTGAATTTAACTCCATCAACAGTTAATGTTTCTCCCCTTTTTGGCATTTTCCCAAGTAGATAAATAATCATTCCACCTACTGTTTCATACGGTCCTTCTGGAAGTTTAACTCCCATTAAAACCTCAACTTCTTTTAGCTCAAGTCTTCCATCAACAACAACCTTGTCCTGGATGTACCTTTTTATCATCCTTTTTTCTTTTTTTGAGAACTCATCTCTTATCTCACCAACTATCTCTTCCAGAACATCCTCAAGGGTGATTATCCCCATAGTTGCTCCCCTTTCATCAACAACAACAGCCATATGATCTTTAAACTGCTTGAAACCTTTAAGAACGTTAGGCAGACTTGTAAATTCAGGAAGGTATCTTATAGGTCTTACAATTTTGTCAACAGGATCATCTGCAGAGGCTTCAGCAAGATCGTAAGCCCTTATTACTCCAACGATCTGATCTATTCTTTTTTTATAAACAGGTATTCTGGAAAACCCTGTATCCTTAAAAATGTGTATTATATCCCCGATCTTGCTTCCCAGAGGAACAGCAGCAACATCAGATAGGGGAACAACTATCTCTCCAAGCCTTCTTTCCTCAAAGATCAGAACATTTGCAACAATCTTTTTTTCAAACTCCTCAATTCCTTCAGACTCAAGTATAAGCGCATCAAGAAGCTCTTCCCTTGTTAAGATCTTTTCTCTTTTCTGTTCAAGCCTGAAAATGAAGAAAACAATTTTTGTGATGATCTTTGCTATCAGGAGAAATGGATATAGGATTTTTCTTGAGAACTCTGTAAAAGGAACAATGAAATATATAAGTCTGTCTGCAAAATGCTGAAAAACGCTTTTTGGAATTATTTCTCCAAAAAGAAGAGTTACAATAATGATCGCTTCTGCGTAAAGTTCCTCTTTAGACCTTATTAAAGGAATAACAGGGGAGACAGAATGTAAAAATGCAACAAATAGAGCTGTTATCGTAACAATACTCAAAGTAGTTCCTATAAGACATATTGCCACGTATTCATCAAATCTTTTTTCAAGGGCTTCATAAACTTTTTTTGCCCTTTTATTGCCATTTTTTGCAAGATATTTAAGTTTATTCCTATCAACTGAAAAAAGGGCCAGTTCAGAACCTGAAAAAAGTCCTTCAAGTATAAGAAAGAAAATTATACCTATCAGATAACTAATCATTTTCCCTTTTCATTTCCTCCTGTTGTGGCTTCTGGATAATAACTGAGATTATTCTGTTGCTTTCCATTTTTTCTATAGTAAAAATGAAACCTTCGTAAGAAAACTTCTCACCTTCTTTTGGAAATCTTTTCAGATAATCAAGTATAAATCCTGCAACAGTATCAAACTCATAATCTGGAGGAAGATGTATCCCTATGTCCTCCTCAAGAATTTCCACCTCAAGTTTTCCTGAAACTCTCCATCTACTTTCATCTATTTTTTGCAGGAAAGGCTCTTCAACCTCATACTCCTCAGGAATATCTCCAACTATAAACTCAAGTATGTCCTGAAATGTTATCAGACCAACAACAGTGCCGTGTTCATCAACAACTATTGCCAAATGATTTTTTGTTTCTTCAAACTTTTTCATAAGATCAAGCAAAGGTGTGAATTCAGGAACAAAGTAAGGTTTTCTTAAAAATCTGTCTATCTTTTCTTCTCTTCCTTCAAATTTAAGGAATATAATGTCCTTTACATAAAGAATACCGATTATGTTGTCTAAAGAACCTTCATAAACAGGAATTCTGCTGTAGTCGTGATCCTTGATGATCTGCAGAACCTCCCTTACTGTTTTTCCTTTTTCAATCGCAAAGATATCCCTCCTTGGAGTCATTATTTCACTTACGCTAACCTCATGAAGCTCAAGAGCTGATTCAATAATTTCTTTCTCTTCTTCTGTAAATATATTTTTCTCAGTACCGACTGAAATTATTGAAAGAAGCTCGTCCTCAGAAAGTTTGTGGCTTTCTACAGGAAGTTCAAGTCCGGCTTTTTTTAGGATATATTCGGCAAGTTTTGTAAAAACAAACCTGAAAGGGGTTATAGCCATGTAAAAAAGATAAAAAGGTCTTGCAGCGAAAAGGGCATACTTTTCAGGATAGTATGAGCCTATAGTTTTTGGTGTTATTTCACCAAAAGTAAGAATTAGAATAGTCATTACAATAATTGCCACAAAAAGGTACTCTTTTCCAAGATAATGTATAACAAGTCCTGATGTTATTGCCGAAGCCGTGATGTTTACAAGCTCATTTCCTATTAAAAAGGTGACCACAAGCTCTTTAGGCCTTGATCTGAGCCAGTCTGCAATACGGGCTGATTTTTTACCTTCTTTTGCCATTCTTTTTATTTTCAGCCAGTCCATAGAAAAAAATGAGGATTCAATTCCGGCGAAAAATGCTGAAAGCAAAAGGAGAACAAAAATAAACCCGATTTTTAGAAAAAGATCCATCTCAAGCAAAGTGGCAGTAAACCTCCCTGTTGTCAATGATTCTGTATTCAGGTTCTTTTTTGCATTCCTGCATTGCTACAGGACATCTTGAATAAAAAACACATCCTCCTTCTATTTCCTCCCTGTAAATCTCAGGAATGGCTGTAAGATCTTTTCTTCTACCTGGGTGATCAGGAGGAAGAGATTCAAGCAATATTTTGGTGTATGGATGTAACGGATTTTTTAAGATATTCTTTGCATCTCCTTTCTCCATTATTTTTCCCCTGTACAGTACAAGAATTCTGTCAGAAAGCATACCAACAACATTCAGATCGTGTGATATAAAAAGAAAGCTTATATTTTTCTCCTCCTTCAACTTTTTTATAAGTTTTATTATTTGAAGCTGAACAGAGACATCAAGAGCTGATGTTGGTTCATCTGCAATTATCAATTTAGGCTGTAACACTATAGCTCTTGCTATAGCAACCCTCTGCCTCTGTCCTCCAGAAAGCTCAGAAGGATATCTATCTAAAAAAGAGCTATCAAGACCGGCATCCTTAACAGCTTCTATCACCTTTTTTTTCCTTTCCTCTTTTGGATAACTATGCACGACAAGAGGTTCTTCAACTATCTGGTAAACCTTGAACCTCGGATTGAGTGATGTTCTCGGATCCTGAAAGATCACAGATGTTTCTTTTCTGAAAAATTTCTCCTCATCACCTGACATTTTGTATATATCTTTTCCTTCAAATATAATCTTTCCTTCATCTTTTTCAATAAGTTTAAGAACAAGTCTTCCTATTGTTGATTTACCGCTACCAGACTCACCAACTATTCCCATAACCTGATTGTGATTTACAGAAAAAGAGACATCATCAACAGCCTTAAAATACTCTTTTTTAAAAATGGACTTTTTAATAAGAAATTTCTTAGATAAGTTTTCTACCTTCAGTAAGGTAGGACTATGGCTATCCATCTTTTTATTTTAACCTGCTTTACC
>JALTAS010000055.1 GCA_027058925.1 Persephonella sp. | reverse complement strand
TGTACAGGAATTCTTTTTTTACTCCATTTTTTTAATTGATTGATGCTCTTTTGTAAAACAAGATCTGTAATTTCTTTTATCAGTCCGGTTTCTTCAGCTATTTTAATAAATCTATCTGGGTAAACCTTTCCGAATTTTGAAGAGTTCCATCTGATCAGAGATTCAACTTTCTCAATTTTTAGATTTTCAAGATTTATTATCGGCTGATACTCAAGGTAAAACTCATCTGGATTTTCTCTTAAAGCTTTTTTTAGTTCTCTTTCTATTTCAAGCTTTTCTTTTATTCTTCTTTCCAGATCTTCTGAGAAAAATACAACCTCGCTTTTTCCTGTTTCTCTGGCGGTATCTTTTGCTTTATACATTGCTATATCAGCTCTTTTCAGAAGTGTTTCTGTTTCTGTTCCGTCATCAGGAAAAATAGCCACACCTATGCTTGTTGTAAGATTGAAGGAAAACTCATCTATTGTTATAGTTTTTTCAATTTGGGATATAACCTTTTCAAGAACTTTTAATATATCTTCAAATTTAGAGTAAGTTGTTATAAGTATTCCAAATTCATCGCCTCCAAGCCTTCCAATTATATCTGTTTTTCTAAAGGAATTTTTCAATCTCTTTGCGATTACTTTTAGAACCTTATCTCCAAGGTGATGGCCGTAAGAATCATTTATGTTTTTAAATCTGTTCAGATCAAAAAATAGAAGAAAAAACCTCTTTTTTTCTCTACTGTATAAACCGATAAACTGTTCTATTTTATTTGTAAATGTATACCTGCTTAAGAGTTCTGTCAGGCTGTCTTTTTCAATCAGTTGAATAAGTTTATTTTCAAGTCTTTTCATATCTGTGATATCAAGGGCTATTCCAAGACCGTGAGGTTTTCCCGACAAAAAAATTGTGTTTGCTATTATCAAAAATGTCTTTTTAATGCCATCTTTCGTTTTTACATCTGCCTGAAATTCATTTCTGAACTGTTCTCCTCTGAGCCTTCTTTTTACAGCATTATAGATTTTTTGTTTTGTTTCTTCATCCATTTCTGTCATAAGAGTAGAGATCGGTTTCCCAACAATTTCATCTTTTTTGTAACCTGTTAACTTTTCAAAGGCTTTATTTACATACTCAAACTTATCAGAAAATATATATATTCCTATAGGTGTGTTTTCTGCTATTATTTTGAAAATCTGATTTTTTTCTGAAAGTTCCTCAAAAAGATCTTTTATCCTGTTTACCATATCCTGAATTTCCTGAGAAAGAAGATCCATGTCTTTTGATCCGTATCTGTCTTTTACTTTCACTTCAAAATCTTTTTCTGTCGTTATTTTTCTTATTCTGTTTATCAGGTCGTTTAAAGGTTTAGAAACAAGTTTCTCCATAGATATAAAAGTGGCTACAAAAAGCCCTACAAATATCAGAATTAGAAAAATCTGGAATATAAACAAAGTTTGTTTTGCATTTTGCCATATTATACGATTTATACTCCCTTCAAATATAGAGATTTTTTTACCTGTAAAGTCTTTCGTATAGAACCTGTAATATAGCTCATCTTTGTTTGATCCAGAATAAATGGAAAGGGAATAATTACCATTCTTTAGTTCAAAAGCAGGCCTGTTATTTGTAATTTTTATGTTATCTTTAACTTTCATATAACTGTTTTTAAGGAGATTGTTAATAAAATTTTTATCTATTATCTTTCCTGAAACCAGAAAACCTGCAGATTTTTTGGTTTTTGTTAGGGGGAGTTGCTTAATTGATATTGAAGATACCTGATTACCAAGTTTTATAAAACCTGTTATCTCTTTAATTTTATTGTTTATTAATTTTAAAGTTGCATCTTTTATGTAATCACACTGTTTTTTGTCAAGTATACATCTGAAAAAAATAACTTTCCTATCTCTGTTAAGAATTAGGAAAAAATCAATGCCTGTATTTTTTAAGGTTTCATTCCTGGGTTCAAAATTACTTTTTATAAACTGTTTGTTTTGTTTGAGAACAAGTTTATAAATATTATCCCAGTATGCTTCCTCCTCAGTTATAGAGTCAATATATTTTAAATGGCTGGTTAAAAAATCGCTTAAGGCTGTAAATTCTCTTTTTATAAAGAATCTTTCCACATCTTTCAGCTTGTTGACTATAATACTGTTGTATACCAATGTTGTTGTTATAAATCCGGCTAAAAAGATAAGAAAAAATAATAAAATAAGCCGCCTTCTTATGCTCATTATTTTTGATATTCTAATATTATTGATATTAAATTAAATCATGCCATTTAACTGTGTCAAGGATCAAAAAGCTGTTGCCTTTCCGTCTTTACTTACTGCCTTGGGAGTATCTAATTAACGGAATGTTTTATTTTCTATTACTGGCTTTAGATATTTTTCTTAGAGAAATTTTGAAAATGGTGTTAGCAGAAAAAATTAAAAAAGGCGGGGGCGGGAATCGAACCCGCGCATAAGGGATTTGCAGTCCCCTGCCTTACCACTTGGCTACCCCGCCGTAGAGAGTTATATTATAGCATAGTTTATTTATTCTGCCAGTCTGTCAAGAACATGTTTTTCCGGAATAACACAGTAAAATTTACCGGTGAACACGATCTCATTTTTTTCGTTTTTGGCGGTTACCTCAACTGTTCTTTTGTTTTCATTTTTCTCTGTAACTATTCCTTCAAAAAAAAGATGCTCACCTACCCTAACAGGTTTTAAAAATTTCACTTCTGCCTTCGCAAGAACAACATTTGGGTGATTGACAGCAAGCATCGCACAGTAATCTCCTGAAGAAAAAATAAATCCCCCGTGAACGAGACCTTTTTCATCAGCTTTCATATTTTCTGTTATTTCGAGAACAACTGAGGCGAACCTGTCTGTTTCAACAGCTGTTGGGATTCCGGAAAGAGTCTGGTCAATCTCTTTGTGAGTTCTTATCTCCATATTTACCTCCAATTTTATCTGGTTTGCTTTTATAATAAAACATTATACGATCAACAAGCTTTTTTAAAACAGGGGCAGATACGGTTCCTCCTCCAATAAATTCCCACTTTTTCAGCCTTTTTGGTTCGTTTGCAAATATTACAACAGTAAATTTTGGTTTTTCTGCAGGAAAGTATCCTGCAAACCATGTGTAAAATTTTTCGTTTGACAAGGCTTTTATACTTGGGTCATATTTTTGTGCAGTTCCTGTTTTTCCTGCTATTGTGAAGAATCTGGACTTTCCTTTTTTTGCTGTCCCGATCTCAACAACTTTTTTTAGAGTTTCCTGAAGTTTTTTTACGGATTTATCTGAGAAAACCTTTCCTATAACCTGTTTTTTTGGCTTTATTACTTCTCCTGTTTCTTTGTTTGACATCTCTTTTATAAAGTTTGGCTTCAGTAGATAACCGCCGTTTGCTATAGCTGAATAAGCCATGGCTATCTGGATGGGTGTTGCTGTCCAGTTCTGTCCTATTGATGCATAGGCTATCTCTACAGGTCTCTTATCTTTTCTAATTAGACCTGATGCCTCTCCAGGAAATGTCTTTGTTGACTTTCCGAAACCAAGTGATAACAGCCTTTTGTAAAATCTATCTGGATCAAGCTTTAATGCAAGCTCTATAGCTCCTACATTAGATGAATATATGATAATCTCTTCAGCTGAGAGATATTTGAATTTTTTGTGATCTCTTATTTTTATGCCGTCAACTGTTATGCTCCCTTCACCACAGTAATATTTTTTTGAAAAAGAAACCTTTTTTTCATCAATCGCTTCAGCAAAGACAAAGGGTTTTGCTAAAGATCCTGGTTCATATGCATTCTGGAAGGTAATATTTTTATGGGTATTGTACCTGTAATACCTGTTTGGGTTGTAGTTAGGGTATGTTGCGTTGGCTATAATGTTTCCTGTATCTGGATCAACTATCAGTATAAGAGCTTCTTTAGGTTTCCTCTCTCTTACAAACTCCCTTAATACATCCTCAGCTATAAACTGTATGTTGCTGTCTATTGTTAGCTTTATCTCATAACTTTTTTCTGGGTTTTCTTCCTTTTCAACTGTAAATGGATTTCCCATAGCGTCCTTCATAACCAGTATGTTTCCTGATCCACCTCCTAATTCTTTATCGTACTTCAGCTCAAGCCCTTCCATACCTTTACCTGTTGTTCTGCTGACGAATCCTATTGTAGAGCCAGCTATACTGTTTAAAGGGTAAAACCTTTTTGAGGATTCTATAATCCCCATATTCCATTCTCTTAACTCTTTTCTCAGCTTTAAAAGTCTTTTTTTCAAAGATTTATCTATACCTCTTGCAAGAACTACATAATGTTTTTTTGAGTAAAGTTTTTCAAGTAAAACTCTGTAGGGTTTCTTAATTATAGGAGAAAGCTCTCTTGCAAGCCTTTCTTTGTTTTTTATATATTTTGGTATCACAAATATATCAACAGTAGGAACGCTTATACCTAAAATTCTACCGTTACTGTCATAAATTGTTCCTCTGGGAAGGATAATTTTTTCTTTAGTGTAGTACTGTTTTTGTATGTATCTAAGGAAGTGATCTCTTTGTAGAATCTGAAAGTAAAAAAGCCTGAATATTATTAACAAAGAGGATAAGGTTATAAGAAAAGTAACAATATAAACCCTATTTTTTAC
>JALTAS010000054.1 GCA_027058925.1 Persephonella sp. | reverse complement strand
GTTTCTTTATCTACCTTTATTGTAAAAAGCATTGCATCTCCACATGATGGGTTACCACACTGTCCGTATCCGTCAGGGTTAGGAATTTCTCCCAGATTCCTCGGATTCATAAAGTGATCCATCACCTTCTCGGTGTATTCAAACATATCTAAACCTCCTATTTTTATCCTGCCTTCAATTTATTACTTATAATATAACCCCTCAATGAGTTAAATCATATACCTCATTCTACGAAATATTAATTATACATACATTTTCTGGAGGTAAGAAATGAGCGTTGAGCAGAAAGTTCTTGAAGCGATGAAAAAAGCAGGAAAACCCTTAAAAACAGGAGAAATAGCAGAAATAACAGGGCTTGATAAAAAAGAGGTTGAAAAGGCCATCAAAAAACTCAAGAAAGAGGGAAAGATAGAATCTCCAAAAAGATGTTATTACTCACCTGCAAGCTAAAAACATTCTTGTAATATGCTTCTTAATATGTAGAATAAATATAAAAGGCTCAGGCAGGAGTTAATTGTTAAAAAATATCTTTGGTTATAGGTTTAACTATTTAAACCTTCTTATACCTGTTCTTATAGGGGGGCTTGCAGGTATATTTGGTGTTATTTTTCTAAAATCTATCCATACATTTACAGATATATTTTTGGTTAAATTTGCAGGTTACAATCCTCCATACCCATTTGGAGAGGGAGGATCTCTAAACTACATTTTTTTTATGGAACATCCTTATCTTATACCTATCTCAACCGCTGTAGGAGGTCTGATAGTAGGTCTTCTTGTTCATTTTTTTTCTCCTGAATCTGCAGGTGTTGGGACAGATGCTGCCATTAAGGCATTCCATGAAAAAAAGGAGCTGGGGTTAAAAACATCTATCTGGAAGCTTATTACCTCGGCTGTAACAATTGGAAGCGGCCAGGTTTCTGGGAAAGAGGGACCGATAGCCCTGATAGGTGCTGGTATTGGATCGTTTGTTGGAAAAATTTTTCATCTCTCGGAAAAAGAAAGAAACATAGCTCTTGCTGTTGGACTTGGTGCTGGGATAGGAGGTGTTTTTAAAGCACCCTTTGCAGGTGCTATAATTAGCTCCGAGGTATTCTACAAAAAGGATTTTGAAACAGAAACTCTTGTTCCTGCATTTATCGCTTCTTTTGTTGCTTTTATAATTGTTGCGTCTGTTTTTGGTTTTTCTCCCCTTTTTTACATAGAACTTCCTGTTTTTTCAGGATTTTCTATATATGATGCAGCCGGTTATGTTTTTTTAGGATTAATGACAGCTTTCATAGCAAGACTTATGATATTTTCTCTTGAATCCTCAAGAAAATTTTTTGAAAGACTGGAAGTTCCAGATTTTTTAAAACCTGCTATAGGAGGTTTTTTTGTAGGAATTATCGGAATGACAGTTCCTGTGGCTATAGGAACAGGTTACGGCTGGCTTCAACTTATAATGCTTGAAAATCTTTCTGTTTTTCCTTCATGGAAGATTGTATTAAGCATATTTCTTGTTATAGCAGCTTTTGCGTTTACTCTTGGCTCTGGAGGATCAGGTGGTGTTTTTGGTCCTTCCCTTGTTATCGGAGGTTTAACAGGAGCTTCTGTTTACTTTTTTCTAAAGGATGTTCTTCTTTTCCCTGAAAGCTCAACATTTAATCTGACAGCTTTTACTGTTGTAGGTATGGTTTCAACATTTGCAGCTGCTGCTAAAGCCCCCCTATCAACAATCATTCTTGTGGCTGAGATAACGGGGGGATATCAGCTTTTAATTCCTGCTACCATTGCTGTTGCTGTATCCCACTTTCTTTCTGGAGAAAAAAGTATATTCAAAAGTCAGGTTAATACAAAACTTGACTCTCCAGTCCATTATGATGAATTCAAGTATATGCTGCTCAACAAATACCTTGTAAAAGATGTTATGGAAAAGAAGGTTATAACAATTTCTCCAGATGCAAACATACTCTTTGCCAGCAAATTCATGGATCAGCACAGCATATCTGCTCTCCCTGTTGTTGATAAAGATAATAAGGTTATAGGTCTTGTAACAAGCACTGATCTTATAAAAGCCTGCGGTATGGATCTTGAAAAAACAAAAGTTGAGGATGTGATGGATACAAATCCCTTGTGTGTAACTCAGGATCTTACACTCTTTGAAACGATGAGTATTTTTATAGAAAATAATATAGGGGTGGCCCCTGTTATTAATGATCCTGAAGAAAAGATCCTTATCGGGATTATTTCCGACTATGATATTGGCAAAGTATTAACAGGAAGGGCATAAAGCCCTTCAATTATCTAACATTTTTGAATTTGTCAGCTTTTTTTGCAAACTCTTCCCAGTTTTCAGGTCCAAAGGGGGATATCTCTCTGAGCCTTTGAACCGCTGCTGGATATTTTTCAAGTATGTAATCTATATCTTCTTCGGTATTTTCCCTGCCAAGAGAAAATACTATTGATCCATTAGACATTTCTTTATCTATACCTATTGCAGCAAGAACATGAGACTGCTTAAGAGCATACGAAACGCATGCGGAACCTGAAGCTGTATAAATCTTGTTATAATCAAGCATAAGAAGCATAGCTTCCCCTTCTATGTACATAACGATCAGAGACAGATGATTTGGAAGCCTTTTTTCTGGATGTCCTGTAAACTGGATGTAAGGTATCTTTTCTTCTATACCTTTTTTCAGTTTATCCCTGAGTTTTTTCAGTCTGTTCACTCTATCGTCCATTTCTTTCACTGCAAGTTCTGCTGCTGCACCCATTCCCACAATCAATGGTACAGGTTCTGTTCCTGCTCTTCTTCCACCTTCCTGTATTCCACCTTCAATAAGAGGCTTTAACCTTACTCCCTTTTTAACATAAAGTCCTCCAACCCCTTTTGGTGCATAGAAGTAATGGCCTGTAAAAGAAGCCATATCAAGTCCCCATTCCTCAACATTAACAGGTGTATGTCCAACGGCAGCTGCGATGTCGGAATGGAAAACTACACGGGGATTTTTCTCTTTTGCTGCTGCAACGAGGGCTGGAATGTCCTGAAGTGTTCCTATCTCTCTGTTTGCGTATCCTATAGATACAAGTATCGTATCTTCCCTCACGGCTTCTGATACTTTTTCCGGAGTTATAACTCCGTATTGATCCGGCATCAAGTAAGTTATTTCATATCCCTCTTTCTCAAGTGTTTTGCAGGAATGGAGGACAGAATGATGCTCTATTGCTGAAACAACTATATGTTTGCCCCTTCTTGTTATGCCGGGAGCTTTTGCAAAGCCTTTTATGGCAAGGTTATTTGCCTCTATAGCTCCTGATGTATAAACTATGTCTTCTGGTCTTCCAATGTTCAGTAGCTGGGCTATCTGTTCCCTTGCCCTGTTTATAGCTTTTTTTGCTTCTACTCCCAATTTATGTAAAGATGTTGGGTTTCCGAAATGCTCCGTAAAGTAAGGCTTCATAGCCTCAACAATCTCTTCCGGAACAGGTGTTGTTGCAAGATGATCTGCATATACTATTCCTCTTTTTTCTAACATATTTTATCCTCCTGTTATTGTTCGCTTAGTTTTTTTATTATTTCATCTGCTATTTCCATAAATGCCTTTGCTGATTCAGAATCTTCTTTAGCCAGAACTATTGGTATTCCAAGATCTCCAAACTCAGCAACTTTCGGCTCTATAGGAACTTTTCCTAAAAGCTGAGTGTTGTACTGCTTTGCTATATCTTCTGTTTTAGATTTTCCAAAGATCTCGTATTTTTTCTCGCTATCTGGACAGACAAAGTAGCTCATGTTCTCAACAATACCTAATACAGGTATTTGAACCTCGTTAAACATCTGTATTCCTTTTTTTACATCAATAAGGGCTACATCCTGCGGTGTTGTTACGATAACAGCACCATCTATCTCGGCTGTCTGACCAAGTGTTATCTGGATATCACCGGTTCCGGGTGGAAGGTCTATTATCAGAAAATCAAGCTCCTCACCCCAGTTTATATCAAATAAAAACTGTGATAGGGCTTTGAATAAAACGGGTCCTCTCCATATAACCGGCGTGTCTTCTGAAGGTAGAAGCAGACCAATTGACATAATTTTTATACCGTGGGATTCAGGAGGAATAAGCTTATTGTCAGGGGTTGCTGTTACCTGCTTGTCCTTAGCACCAAGCATTGTTGGACCTGAAGGACCATACATATCAGCATCAAGATACCCTACATTATATCCTTTTCTTTTAAGGGCAGCTGTTATATTAACAGCAACAGTAGATTTACCGACTCCTCCTTTACCTGAAGCTACAGCTATAACTTTTTTTACCTTTGGTATTCTTCTTCTTGATTCAAATGGGTTTTGCTGTGGTGGAGGTTGAGGTGGTTGCTGCTTTTTAGGTGGTTCTGATGTAAATTCAACCTGAACAGCCTTTGCACCTATAGATTTCAAAACAGTTTCAGCTTTTTCTTTAAGATAATCGTGATATTTTTCACTGGGTGAAAAAAGTTTTATATAAACTTTATCATCTTCTACTTTTAGATCCCTTAATAAATCTGCAAGAGAAAAACTAACTCCTATCTCCTGAAGATTTGTATTTTTAAGAGTGTCCATAACTCCTTGGATTGCCATTAAAAAACCTCCAGATTTTAATTAGTAATAATAGAAT
>JALTAS010000053.1:3504-17818 GCA_027058925.1 Persephonella sp. | reverse complement strand
TATAAGTATTAATAAAAACACAAACATCAGTCTCTCCTACAGTCTGTATCTGTCGCTTATGTAAGGTAACATATCAAGCCCTTTTATTGAAGGGTTTTTTATATTTTTGTGCTGAACCAGAACCTTGAATTTTTCTCCCATTCCTTTGGGAAGGACAAGTGTTTTCAGTCTATTGAGCCTTTCAAAAGATTCATAATCATTTTTCTCCTGAAGTTTTTCAAATATCTCCATAAGACCAAGATTTGTTAAAAAGTGAGCCTGATCTGTAAATCCTGTAAAATCAAGACCTGCTATCATTCCGTAATACTTGAGGGCTGAAAAATTCACATGTGATGTAATATCCTGCATCCCAACATTTTCATAAAAGTTTTCAGAATATCTGTGTCTGTAGTAGCACAGGAGGGTTCCTCTCATTCTGTATGGTTTGTAAAGCTCTGCAGACGGATATCCGTAATCAACGGTAATAACAAACCCTTTTTTTAGTTTTTTTCCTATTTTCTGTATATAATCAGCAGCATCAAGATTTATTTCTGTCTGCATACCTTCAGGAATATTTATGTTTAACTCGGCTATGTATTTTAAGATATCTTCTGAAGCTTCCTTCAAGATCTCCTGAACGTTGTTTTCCTCATCAACCTTTATAAAAACTTCGTATATCTTTCCTATTTTCTTTCTGATCAGATGTACAGGAAATGAATCAAAAAGCTCATTTGAAAAAACAACCCCTGTTATACTCTCATCATCAAAATCTATAATGTCCTGAACCCATTCAACGTTTTCAAAAACAGACAGTATCTCCTTTTGTGTCTTTATGTGGTAAGGGGATTTTTCTATGATGGTGTATGTTGTGTTTTTGAAAACTTCTGGATAGTTTTCCTGAAGAAATTCCAGAATATCAAAAGTAAGGTATCCTTTCCCTGCCCCTATCTCAACAATCTGAAATTCTTCTTCCCCAATTTTTGTGTAAATCTCTGCAAACTGTTTTCCAAGCAGTTCTCCAAACGCCCTGTCAAGCTCTGAAGCAGTGTAAAAATCTCCGTATCCCCCGATTTTTTCCTCAGGGGATGTGTAGTAGCCAAGTTCAGGGTAGTAAAGGGCCATGTCCATAAAATCCCTGAAAGATATCTCTCCTTCCTTATTTATTCTGTCTTTAATTATTGAAACAAGCTGATCTTTACCTGTAAGTTTCATAAAAACCACCTGAAAATATTATGTGAAAAATATTATAAACCTAAATTTATGAAGGGCGCCTCAGGGCGCCTTTATGGGTTCATTGCTGATCTGCATAATTTGGACCAAGCTTTGGAGGGTTATTATCCCATGCTTTTGCTCTTGCTTTATCTGCATCGTCCCAGATTTTCTGCCAGTCTGGCCACTGGGATTTTTCATCATACTTTTCTTTTCCTCTTCTTGCTACAAAGTCGTCTGCTATCTTTGAAAGTGTTTCTTTGTCTAATACACATCCTCTTCTTGTATATGCAGAGAGATCGTAAACATCTGTATGGATTATACATATTGTCGGGCAGGCGAGTGTACAAAGACCGCAGAACATACATTTTGAAAGATCCATATCAAACTGGGTCATAACTTTAAGTCCATGATGGGGATGATCCTCAGGAACATCAAGTTTGTCTGCCTTTATCACAAATATCTCAGGAACAGGACATGCAGCCTGGCAGAATTTACAGGCTATGCATCTTGTTTCTCCCATCTCAGGGGGTTTTATCTTCAGCTTTTTAACCCATGCCTGAAAATCGTCCTTTTCTGTTCCGTCAACATTTCTAAGGCCGTGAATTCCCCTGAATCTTGGTGCTGGCTCAACAAGTTCAAAAGGAAAATCAACAGTTATTACTTTTTTGAAAAGATGTTTTATTGTTGTTCTCAGCCCTTTCATAAAATCAAGGAAGAATATTTTTTCTGTCAGTGATTGGGGCTGTATATTTCTATTTAAACCAACCTTTTTTATCCCCATTTTTTCCTCCTATCTGTCTGTTTCCCCGACAACAGGGTCAATTGTTGAAAGTATTGTGATTGCGTCGGCTATAGGCCTTCCTATCATAAGCTTTGGAAATATCTGGAGATTGTAAAATGCTCCTGATCTGAGCCTGAACCTGTAAGGCTTTATACCGTCTTTAGGCATGTATATATAAACCCCAAGCTCACCTCTTGGGTTATCTGCTCCTGCGTAAACTTCCCCTTTAAACAGTTTTGTTCCCCTTCCATCTATAGTTATTTTCATCTTTTTGTCTTCAGGCTCAAAGAAGAAAGGATCATTTTTTGACATCTTTCTAAGCTTATCAATACACTGCTGGACAATTCTTGAGGACTGTTTCATCTCCTCTATTCTTACCAGATATCTATCATACGAATCTCCTTTTTCTCCAACAGGAACATCAAATTCTACTTCGCTGTAAGCATCATACTTGTCAATAATCCTAAGATCATAAGGAACACCTGCAGCTCTTGCAACAGCCCCTGTTAAACCATAATCATAAACATCCTGCTCTGTTATTACTCCAACATCAACATTTCTTTTTAGCCATATCCTGTTTCTTGTCAGCAGGTTTTCATAATCTGAAAGTCTGGTAGGAAAGTCTTTTATAAAATGTTCTATAGCATCAAGTGCACCGTAGGGAAGGTCTGCGTAAACCCCTCCTACTCTGAAGTAGTTTATCGTAAACCTTGCTCCTGTTATACCTTCAAAGATATCCATTATCTTTTCTCTTTCTCTGAATGTGTAAAGGAACATTGTTAAAGCACCAAGATCAAGGGCATAAGTTCCAAGCCAGAGCAGATGTGAGTTTATCCTTGAGAGTTCAGCAAGCATTGTTCTTATATATTTTGCTTTTGGTGGTATCTTTTCATGAATTCCAAGGAGTTTTTCAGCTGCTACGCATACAGAGTGGTTTTCATTCATTGAGGCTATGTAATCCATTCTGTCTGTGTAAGGGAGTATCTGCTGAACATTAAGGTTTTCTGCTATTTTTTCAACACCTCTGTGGAGCTGACCTATTATAATATCGCAGTCCTGAACATACTCACTTTCCATATCAAACAAAAACCATATCGTTCCGTGTGTTCCCGGGTGGAGGGGACCCCAGTTCAGAACAACCTGTGATTTTTTGTTTGGCATTCTTTTTTTCTGTGTTATCTCAAGGTCTTCAAGTGTTGGAAGAGCTGTATGCATTCTTGAGTAGTTCTGAAGGCCCTCAAGCTGATCCATCCTTTCCTTTTCATTTAAAGATGGGAGTTCAACCTCTTGATGACCTTTTAAAGGGAAATCTTTTCTAAGTGGGTGATAGGGATAAGTCTCCCACAGAAACATTCTTACAAGATTTTTATGCCCATCAAATTTGATACCGAACATATCCCAGGCTTCTCTTTCTGCCCATTTTGCTCCCGGCCAGATATCTGTAAGGGTTGGAAGTGTCTCATCTGTTGCCCATGTTTTTATTATTATTCTCTCTTTGTATTCAGGGGAAAAAAGAATTAAAACTCCCTGGAATCTTGGTTCTGCCTTGGCACCATGATCTATGATCGTCCAGTCTATGAACATCTTAAAGCTGTAATCAGGATCATCTTTCAGGAATCTTAGAAACTGTTTCAGGTTTTCCTTTGGAAGTTCGACAGAGTGGAAACCTTTTTCATTTTCGTTTATCTGGATGAATTCAAACTTTTCCTTCAGTTCGTTTATCTTATCCAGGGTTATCCAGGACATATCGCCTCTCCATATTTTTTATAACAGTGTTATAAATTTTAAAACTTAAATTATTTTTTATCAACTTTTTAGATATAATGTAAGTATCCGTTATCATTATTTAGAAGGAGTTTTTGTTGGAAAATCAGGAAAAACAAAAATTAGCAGAAGAACAGCCTGAAGAAAATCTAAAAACCATGATAGCCTTCTTCCTTTCCACAGGTCTGTTTGTTGGAAAGATACCTGTTGCACCAGGTACAGTTGGAACATTGGTGGGGATCATTCCTATACTTATATACTGGGAAAAGGGCGGACAGTACTATCTTTTAAACCAGATATCAATAACTGCAGCTGTTTTTTTGGTAGGTATATGGGCTTCAACTGTTGTTGTTGAAACATTTAAAGAAAAAGATCCAGATTATGTTGTAATAGATGAGATAGCCGGCTACATGGTCGGAATGATAGGTTTTTCACCAACATGGGAACATCTCTTGATCGCTTTTGTTATTTTCAGATTTTTTGATATTTTAAAACCTCCTCCTATAAAGCTATTTGAAAAGTTACCTTCAGGTTTTGGGGTTATGGTTGATGATATAATTGCAGGTATTTATACATGGATAGCTATGTTTTTTGTTGTTAATTTTCTGGGGATATGAGATTTTTTTCAGTTATTGTCTTTTTAATACTGTTTAGGTCTGTTTTATCACAGGAGTATCTACCGGCCAATGTTATACAGCTTCCTTCACACATTAAAGCCGTAGTTGTAAGCAAATCCCACCAGAAGCTCCTTGTTGTAAAAATAAAAGATGGTAAGCCTGTCATTGTTGATCAGATGATAGCTGTAACTGGCCTGAAATTTGGGGACAAGATAAAAAAAGGAGATATGAGAACACCTTCAGGAGTTTATTTCCCTGTATCTTTCAAATCTGGAAAAACACTTCCCTCATACTATGGAGAAGGAGCATTCCCCTTGAACTATCCAAACGCCCTTGACAGGTATGTTTTGAGAAGGGACGGAGACGGTATCTGGCTTCACGGCTCTCCAAAAAAAGAGCTTCTTTTTTTTAGTTCAAAGGGTTGTGTTATTCTGAAGGATAGAGATCTTAAAAGGCTTTCAGATTATATCTTTTTGAAGAAAACACCTGTTGTTATTCAGGAGAGGTTTATTAACATTCCATATAAAGAGTACATAAACCTGAGAAAAAAGATAAAAAGATTTATAGACAGATGGAAAAAAGCGGTTTTAAAGATATATTCAGGGAATGTATCAGAAATATACGAACTTTATTCACCAGATTTTTACTCAAGATATGGCACAAGGTATGACCTGATAAATCACTACAAAAAACTGTTTTATTCTTATGGTGAAAATCGGCCATTTGTAAAACTTATTAACAAAATGGTTCTTTATGATGTAAGAAAAGATGAAAAAAGTTTCTTTGTTGTCTATTTCCAGATAGGCTTTTTATCAGGAGATGAAATAAAAACATTAAAAAAGGTATTATATATATCCGCTAATGATATGAAGGTAATAACTGAAGAAAATATTTAGGAGAGGATTATGCTCAGCTATAAAGATGCAGGGGTTGATATAGAAAAGGCAGATAGATTTGTAGATCAGATAAAAAGATTTGTGAAAAAAACATTTGATAAAAATGTTATCACACCTATAGGAGGATTCGCAGGGGCTTATCTCCTTGAGATATCAAAATATAAAGAACCTGTGATAACCTCTTCAACAGATGGTGTTGGAACAAAGCTTAAAGTTGCACAGGTAATGGGTAAACACGATACCATTGGCATAGATCTTGTTGCAATGTGTGTGAATGACCTTGTTACAACCACATCTAAGCCATTATTTTTCCTTGATTATTTTGCAACAGGAAAGCTTGAGACAGAAGTTGCTGTCAGTGTTGTTAAAGGGATAGCTGAAGGATGCAGACAGGCAGGATGTTCCCTGATAGGTGGAGAAACAGCAGAGATGCCCGGAATGTATGGAGAAGGTGAATACGACCTTGCCGGATTTGCCGTTGGAGTGGTAGAGAGAGAAAAGATGCTTGATGGTTCAAAGATAAGGGAAGGAGACATTTTGATAGGTATAGCATCTTCAGGGGTACATAGCAACGGCTACTCACTCGTTAGGAAGCTTGTAGACATGAAGAGATATTCTTATCAGGATCATATAAAAGAATTTGGTAAAAAGCTTGGAGAAGAGCTCTTAACACCAACAAAAATATATGTAAAACAGATTTTAAAACTTGCTGAAAATGTTGATATACACGGAATAGCCCATATAACAGGTGGAGGAATACCGGGAAACCTGATAAGAGTTATAAAATCGGATCTTAAGGCTGTTATTGAGGAAGGTAGCTGGGAGGTTCTTCCTGTTTTCAGATGGTTGCAAAAAGAGGGAAATATCCCAAAAGAGGAGATGTACAGAACCTTCAATATGGGAATAGGCATGATAATAGTTCTCCCTGAAAAAGAGAAAGAAAAAGCCCTTAACCTGCTGAAAAAAATGGGCGAAAAAGTATATGTTATAGGAAGGATTGAAAGGGGAGAGAGGTCTGTTGATATTATCTGACCCACCTGAGAGGTGGAAACCATGCCTATGAAAAACCATCTACAGAATGCCAAAAGCATACTTGATAAAAACTGGAATGGCAGGTTTACAGTTCCTTCTATCCATCTTTACCCCCACCAGTGGAACTGGGATTCTGCTTTTATAGCTATAGGCTACTCCAGATACGATACAGACAGGGCGATAAAGGAGTTGAAATCACTTTTTGATGCACAGTGGAAAAATGGTATGCTTCCTCATATAGTTTTTGATGAAAAAAATCTTGGAAATTATTTCCCTGAACCTGATTTCTGGAAAACTGAGCTTTCAAAAAATGCACCTGAAAATCATCTAACGTCAGGGATAACACAGCCTCCTATCCATGCATATGCAGTTTTAAAAATATATGAAAACTCCAAAGACAAGAAAAAAGCCAAAGAGTTCTTAAAATGGATATACCCTAAGCTTTTTAATCTCCATAGATATCTTTATCTTGAAAGAAACCCTGATGACAACGGTCTTGTTTATATAATACACCCCTGGGAATCTGGAATGGATAACTCTCCTATGTGGGATCCTGTTCTTAAAAGGATAGACCTATCTAAAGTGAAACTTCCAGATTTTGAAAGAAAGGACAACAGGATTGTTGATCCTGAACAAAGACCTGATGATGATGATTACAAAAGATACATATATCTTGTTGAGATCTTTAAAAAAAACAGGTATGAAGACAGAAAGATTTTCCATGAATGTCCATTTATCGTTTATGATCCATTGTTTAACTCTGTTCTTGCAGCCTCAAATAAAGCTCTTATGAAGATAGCAGACATTATAGGTGAGGACTACAAACAGGCAGAAGATTGGTATCTAACAACATCAAGATCAATGAGGGATATCCTTTATGACAACAAAAAGGGAATATTTTATGCCTATGACTATATTGAGAAACAGCATATAAAAGTTGAGACATCTGCAGGATTTATGCCCCTTTTCGGTGGGGTTGCTTCCCACTCACAGGCATTAAAACTCCTTGAGTATATGAACTCTGCAAGCTTCTGCCAGATACATGAGGACAACTGTTTCGCCATACCTAATTACGACAAAACAAAGGAGGATTTTAGCACTAAAAACTACTGGAGAGGTCCTGTATGGATAAATATAAACTGGATGCTATATCAGGGACTTAAAAGATACAGGTTTAAACAAAAGGCAGAACATCTTGAAAAAACGATACTTGAGCTTCCTGTCAGGTTTGGCTTCTATGAGTATTTTGACTCAAGATTCGGCAAAGGATATGGAACAAAGGATTTTTCATGGACTGCTGCCCTTTTTATAGATCTTTATTACGATTATGAAAACTCAAAAAAGGTTGGGAAAAATATAGGATTTTTCATACAGGTTTTAAATGACGAGATTGTTGCAAATCCTGATGGGAACGCTATCTCAATAAAATCTCCTGAGGAGATACTTTTTGAGTTTAATATGCTGTCAAACCTGATCATAAAAAAGTATGTGAAAAACGGCTCTGTTGACTACAGGGGGATAAAACTATCTCCCGAATATAAACTGTTTCAGAATATAGCAGGTAAACTCTCTATTTTTGATCCATTCTCCCTTGATCAGAATGAGAAAAAATCATTTTTGATAAACCTTTATAACATGATGGTTATAGACTTTATCCTGAAGATGAAAGTAAAAAAATCTGTCAGAGAGGTTGATGGATTTTTCACAAAGATAAAATACAGACTGGGAAAAGAAAAACTTTCCCTTAAGGATATAGAACAGATACTTAAATCTTTTAATGATAAAGACAAAATAATAGTTTCTCTTGTTAGAGGTACCCAGTCCTCTCCTCCTCTGAGGTTTGTATCTCCCGAAAATCCTTCTGTGGACATAGACAGGGCTGTTAAAGATTTTGTTGGAAGTTCTGAGGTTCTTATTTTCCCTGAGGAAAGATCAATAATGGTTTCTGAACTTTTTAAATGGTACTCAGATATATTTACAAATTGTGAAAAAATAAGGAAATTCCTTAAAGATTACGTATCTGATATCAGGAAAAGAGAGTTTTTAGAAAAGGAAGAAAAACCTGAACTTCTTTACCTTTCTTATGACTGGTATCTTAATAACTGATCATTTTTTGTGGCATGTGAAACATAGCTACTACTCTTAATAATAGATGAAAATGATATAATTTCTGAAAAAAGGAAATGTAATGGAAATAGTTGTTTTAATATCGGGAAGAGGTTCAAACCTTCAGGCTATTGCTCAGGCTTTTAAGGATGGAAAGATAAGAGGCAAGATAAATCTGGTTATCTCCAACAAAAAAGAAGCACACGGCCTTGAGGTTGCAAGAGAGTATGGTATTCCTTCAGAATTTCACGATCCTTCTGTATTCAAATCAAGAGAAGAGTATGACAGACATCTTGTGGAAAGGATAAAAAAAGAAAATCCAGATCTTGTTGTTCTTGCAGGATACATGAGGATACTGTCTGACTATTTTATTGAGTCCTTTGAAGGGAAGCTTATCAATATTCACCCATCATTAACCCCTGCTTTTACAGGTCTGAAAGCTCAGAGACAGGCAATACAGTATGGGGCAAAATTCTCAGGATGCACTGTTCATTTTGTGACAAAAGAGCTTGATACTGGACCTGTCATAATTCAGGCTGTGGTTCCAATAAAACCTGAGGACACTGAAGAAACTCTTTCAGATAGGATCCTGTATTTTGAACACAGGGTATATCCACAGGCAATAAAATGGATATCTGAAAGCAGAATAAAAATCAAGGGCAGGCAGGTTATCGTAGAAGGGGCGCAGTATGGAACATTACCTGTTAATCCTGCCCTTGAGGATTTCTGATCACTCCCACCCTTTTTCAACAATCTGTTTTGATTTTTTGTACGGATATTTTTCTACAAGCTCTTTTATAGAAAGCTTCTGATCTCCTTCTCTCATAAAATGAATAAGCACCACAGATGCCCAGTAATCATTCTCGTATTCTGTACCTGTAAGCTGAACTGGAACCCCGTATTTATTGACTGTATGGCATGCTGCACATGTTACAGGTCCGGTGTACTTTCCGTCGGGTGAAAACTGTAAAGCCTGTCTGTGGGTTGTTAGATCAACAGTTCTTTCCTTTCCTTCGTATCTGACAGGATAAAGGCCGTGTGGAGATTCATGACATGACTGGCATGCGATCACTCCATGAGCTTTTGAGTATCTATATAAAGAGTATTTTCTGGGCTGATCTATAGGAAAGTATTTTCCTCCTTCACTCTCAACAAAGGGCGATATGTGGCAGTCTGCACAGTGTGGTTCAGATGGTGCAAGCCACCAGTCTTTTCCTGCAGATGCTTTTTCATATCTAACAGGCGTTCCTTCATCTGAGTACCACGGAAGAAGCTGAAGATTTCCATCTTTATCTTTTTTTGCTTTTACTAAAACTGCGGAGCTGTGTTTTGCGTAGTATTCATAAATCGGATTTGGCTTTTTGTTTATCTTGGGATCAGCATAATAATCTTTGAACTTATTAATATCTCCTCCTGCAATCTCCTGAATTATATACTTTATGCTTTTGTTTCTTAATGTTTTTCCTTTTTGCAGTACAGGATCATCAAAATTGTCGTATCTGTACAACTTCTGAGTAAGAGGATTGTGGCAGTTTGTGCATGTAAATCCTCTAATTTCTTTTATCTTATTTCCATTTTCATCTTTTTTGCTCACGTTGTTTAAGAACCACTTCCCGATCTCATTCAGAAAGAATGGAGGTTTTACATAGGGGTTAGAGTGGGCATCTCTCCTGAGATAGCATCCTCCTCCTGACTTTCTCTGATCAGACTCTGAAAATCTTGGATTTCCCTCTTCATCAATTATCTGGAAAGGGTTTGTGGCAAAATCGTTCATCTCTTCAGCCTGCCAGTGTGTAGGGTGACAGGCCTGACAGTTCTGCGTTCTTCCTGCTTTGTCAGGCATAGGTACAGCGATGGCATGTTTTGAATGGATAGCCTCTGTTAAAGGTTTTGCCTTTTTAAGTTTGTATCCTGTAGCTGTAGGTCTCGGAGACTGAAGGTTTCCTGATATGTTGTCCCCGTGGCAGTCAGCACAGAAAACAGTTCCAACAGAACCAAGCCTGTTAGTGGGAGCATTTGGGTTATACTCCCTTAGAAAGTCTGTTTTGTGGTTTTTATCGTGAAGTTCAAGAATGTTAATTGATGCCTGTGCCTGCCTTGCCATAAACTCAGTTATGTCAGGATAATTTTTTTTCCAGTACTGGTACTCTTTATCAAAAAGATTTAGCCCTTTGTTTCTTGAAAGTTTTGCAGCTATCCCCTCCCCTGAATGGCAGGTATAACAGTTAGGGATATCGACAGGGTTTGTTCCAAAAAAAGAAACGATTTTACCGTTTTCCATCACCGGTCTTCCATCTTCCCTGTAAAGCTCAACAACAGAAACCTGATAAGGCTTGAAATCTTTGTTTGTTATTGTTCTTATCGTCCCCTTTCTTTTACTGTCGTTGAAGGCTGTTAAAGGAAGACCGAGAGCATCCCATATATAAGATGCTGTCAAAATCAGGGGAACATTTTTAACCTGTGGGATCATAGAATCTGTAAAAACTATATTTCCACCTTTACTTCCTGCGAAATCCATAAATCCTCCAGACAGAGGCTTGCCGCTGGGCCCTGCATCAATAGGTATCTGTATCTGCCTTCCTATCCTCAGCCTGTCTTTTTCTGTCCATTTTTCAGGTATGGTTCCTTCAAGATCCTTGTATATAAAAAGATGTGTCCATACATAATTGGCCATGTTATCTCCAGGGTCATTCATGTCACCGTCCTGATTAACATCCTTTGGTATCTGCCAGTATCTCATCTTGTTTCCTTCGCTGTAGCTGTTGTCTTTTACATAGTACCTCAGTTTTATCTTGTCATCGGGAGTAAGCATCTGTGGAAGCCTTCCCTCAACCCCGCATTTAAAAGCCTGAGCCTGAATGCTGTTGTATGGGGGAATCACACAGCAGTAAGACATATCAAAACCTACACAATGCATTCCAAGCTCGTAGTTTATGAATATGCTGTAGCTGTTTTTTGGGTTGTATGCCTTTACAGTTTTTCCGTTTATTCTAACCTCAGTTTGTTTTAAAAGATCAAAACCAAAAGGCGGCTCTTTTTTGTAATCACCAAAAGATGAAAATATTAGACCTGTAAGCATTGATGAAATCAGAACTTTTTTCATCTTCACCTCCCCTTTATAATAGAAAATATACTAAATATATTTTCCTAAATTATCAACAGTGATGCAAATCTATTTTCTTAGTGTTATGTTTATAATTAAAAGATTTTTTCAGGAGGGAAAAAGTGAGGAAATTTCTCTTTCTGCTTTTAATACTCTTTTCATTCTCTTATGCCCAGAATATTAAGGTTATTGATATGAAGTTTGCTGTGGCGATTCAGAATAGAGAGCCAATAGGAATATCAGAAAGGTTTCCCCCGGATATTGGAAAGGTGTACTGCTGGACTAAAATATACTCAGACAAAGTCCCAACAAAGGTTTACCACGTGTGGTATTACAAAGGCAGGGAGATGGCAAGGGTTGAGCTTGGTATAACATACAGCACATTCAGAACCTGGAGTTCAAAGAATATACTTCCTGAATGGGTAGGAAGCTGGAAGGTTGTGGTAGAGGATGAAAATGGGAACAAGGTGGCTGAGAAAAGTTTTGAAATAACGGAGAACTGGCAGTAAGATGGGGATAAAAAAGATATCAGCAAAAGATATAAAAATAGATTACACAGTTAAGGTCTCAACAAAAGATATAAAGCCTGAACCTGTATTTTTCAAGCAGGAAAGGGTTGAGAATGCCTTCAACATTGCACTTAAAACGGAAAAAGAGGGATACAACATCTATGTTGCCGGGCCTGATGGAATAGGAAAGATCACTTACTCAATGCTAAAGCTTAAAGAGATTGCATCTAAAAAAAATCCACCTGAGGATATCTTTTACCATGCAAATTTTGAGGAACCTCAAAAGCCAAAGTTTGTTATGGTTCCGGCTGGCATCGGTAAAAAACTTCACAGAGATATAAACAGGGTGATTGAAAATCTGAAGGAAACGGTTGTCAGACAGTTTGAAAGCAAAGAGTTTGAGGATGAGAGGGTAAAACTGCAAAAGGAGATAGAGGAGAAAAAGCAGAAGGTAATAAGAAGGCTTAAAGAAGATGCTGAAAAATTAGGTCTTGCAACAATCATAACCCCTTCTGGAATCCAGCTTCTTCCAATCGTTCAGGGTAAAGTATCCCCTGAGTTTTTAAAAATCCCTGAAATAAAGATAGAGTTTGAGAAAAAGCTTGAGCTTTTTGATGAAAGGTTCAGGGATTACCTGAGACAGCTGAGGGAGCTTGATTACCAGCTTTTTGAAAATATAAGAGAACTGAAAGAAAAGGTTTCCAGATATGTTATAGATAATGCCTTCTTTAAAATAGAGGAAAAATATAAGGATCTAAAGCAGGTTATAAACTTTATAGATTACCTGAAACAGCACATGGCAGAAAGGATAGATATATTCATCAGATGGAAGATGTTTGAAGGGGATTTTCTGCTCCAGAAAGCTATAGAAAGAGAGATAGATATATTCAGAATAAATGTTGTTGTTGATAATTCAAAACAGGAAGGAGCTCCTGTTATCTACGAACAGATACCTACATTCAAAAGTATGTTTGGATATATATCATTCAAAGCTGAGATGGGAATACTTTATGCAGATCATATGAGTATAGTTGCAGGAAGCCTTTTTAAAGCAAGGGGAGGTTACATGGTTCTTAAAGTAAGGGATATCCTTAAAAATCCTCTCCTTTGGGAAAACCTGAAAAGGGTTATATTCCACAAAAAGATTTACCTCTCCCACTACCCTTATGAGGAGATTTTTCCATTTCATGTTGGTATATATCCTGAGCCTGTACCTTTTAACATTACGATAACTCTTGTTGGGGATTCACTTATGTATCAGCTTTTATCCCTATATGATCCAGATTTTAACAGACTTTTCAAGGTAAAAGGGGAGTTTGATCCTGTTGTTGATATAGATAAGGAGGTGATAAAGAGATTTCCTGTCCTCGTAAAAAACATAATATCCCAGGAAGGTTTAAAAGATGTTGATGCAGAGGGTGTAACAAATCTTTTAAGGTATTCTGTTGAGCTTTCAGGAAGCAGGAAAAAGATAAATACGATCTTTTCAACAGTAACAGACATACTCAGAGAGGCTGATGCTGTATCGACTGAAGAGATAATATCCGGTAAAACAATAAAAAATGTGATAAAAGACAGAAGATTCAGACTGAACCTGATTGAGGAAAAGATAAGGAAGCTGTTTGAAGAGGGGAAGCTTATCGTTGATATTAAAGGAAAAGAGGTAGCACAGGTTAACGGTCTATCCGTAATTGAGCTTGGTGATTTTTCATTTGGAAAACCAAGCCGTATAACAGCGGCTTCCTACATAGGGGAAAAAGGGATAATAAATATAGAAAGAGAAGTTGAGCTTAGCGGTCCCATTCATAGCAAAGGAGTTATGATACTTTCAGGATATGTGGGTCATAAATACGGGAAGGACACTCCCCTCGCCCTTTCCTGCAGTATCGCTTTTGAGCAGTCTTACGGTGAGGTTGAGGGAGACAGTGCATCTGCTGCAGAGCTTTTGGCTGTTCTTTCAAGTATTGGTGAGATACCTGTCAGACAGGACATAGCAATAACAGGATCAATAGACCAGCTTGGAAATATCCAGCCTGTTGGGGGTATAAAGGAAAAAATAGAAGGTTTTTACAGCGTCTGCAAAATAAAAGGTCTTACCGGAGATCAGGGGGTTATTGTTCCATCAAGGAATTTTGACAACATCATACTTGATGATGAGGTTTTGCAAGCTGTTGAAGATGGGAAGTTTCATATATACACAATTGATAACATAGATGACGCCATCAAGATAATGACCCAGACGGATCCCCTTGAGTTCCACAGACAGATAAAAGAAAAACTTGTAGAGTATTACAGGCAGGCTGTTAAAGGCAAAA
>JALTAS010000053.1:0-3494 GCA_027058925.1 Persephonella sp. | reverse complement strand
GTCTGTCCTGTCCTGAAGGCACCCCTTCAACAAGCTCCCTCATCAGATCCTTAACATGAACAAGCCTTTTAATCCTGTATCCGTTTGAACCGCTGAAGAAAAGACCTGTTTCCCTTCTTCCAAGATAAGCATCGCCCAGTCTGTCAGCTATACAGTAACCTACCTTTTTTGCTTCCTCACCGTGATTGCATGGCACAACACAGTTTGATACACATTTAACCTCTGGAGCTTTGCCTTCCTCAATATCCTTTATCAGTTGTGTTACTATTCCCCTTGCAGGATAACCAACAGGTGATTTAAGTAAGACTATATCCTCCTTTTTTGAGTTTATGATAACCTTCTTAAACTCATCAGAGGCATCACATTCATAAGTTCCAACAAACCTTGTTCCCATCTGGACGCCGGCTGCCCCGAGGCTGAGATAAAACTCAATATCCTTTTTATCCCATATTCCTCCCGCTGCAATAACAGGAAAATCACCCCATTTATCCCTTTCTTTTATCACTTCAGGAACAAGGTTCTCAAGCTGAAACTCAGGCTTAAAGCAGTCTTCATAAGGTATTCCCTGATGACCACCTGATTTCGGACCTTCAACAACAACAGCATCAGGAAGCCTGTTGTATTTTTTCTTCCAGTGTTTGCATATCACCCTTAATGCTCGTGCTGAAGAAACTATAGGAACAAGGGCTATATCCTCTTCTGGAGCATATTTAGGAAGTGTAAGCGGAAGTCCTGCACCAACTATTATTATATTGGCACCTGCCTCTATAGAATCTCTTACAACCCTTCCAAAATCTGTTATGGCATAAAGAATATTAACCCCAATAACAGCTTTTTCACCACCTGCTATCTCTTTTGCATCTTTTATTATTCTTTGAAGAGCCTCTTTGCTGTGAATATACTTACTTCCTATAGGTCTTCCATCTTTCAGTTTTACATAGTTAGGATGTCTGTATCCTGTACCAACAGTTGAAACTACCCCTAAACCTCCATTTTTGCTAACATTTCCTGCAAGATTTTCCCAGGATATACCGACCCCCATTCCTCCCTGGATTATCGGATACTGTATCTCATATTTTCCTATCTTAAGTGGAGGAAGTGACATTACTCTAACTCCTTTATCTCAGGTAAAATTTTTTTTGCCTTCATTATTTTTTCAATTGAGCTGTAAAGCTCAGGCTCACCAAGCTTAAATGCAAGGTTGTCAATAACAACTTGGCCATTTTTATCCACATAACCTTTACCTATAAACTCTGCAACAAAATTTCCTGCCCTTCTTTTGTGTTCATAAGCTATAGCTCCTATAACTCCTATCTCATTTTTATCATTCTGTTTAAAAACAACATCCATACCAAGTACTGTTTTGACTGCAAACTGTGAGAGGATGTACTCTTCAACACCTTTTCTTACTTTATCCTTGAAGGATATCTCAGAGTATATAGACCTTACATTTCCTTCTTTCTTGCCTTTATTTTCTTTTTTACCTGCCCCTGAAAACCTGATGATTTTTCCCATAAAAACCCCATATTAATAAATTGGTGACCTATTTATTATACATCCAATTAGTAGGCTGATATAATATAAAACAATAAAACAAAATAGGAAAGATAATGACCACAGGTTTAACAGGAAGAAGATGGATTGTTCTGGAGGAAAGGAACAGAGCCCCAGATTTTTTGGTGGAAAAATACGGTCATGTTCTCGCCCAGCTAATATACAACAGAAAGGAGCTCTTTAACAATAGTTTTGATGAAGACACAATATACCCGTCCATAAAAAAATTACTTGATCCAGAGCTGTTTAAAGATCTTGACACCGTCTCTCTTAAGCTCGCAGATCTTATAAAAAAGAAAAAAAGGATAGCCATATACGGTGATTACGATGCAGACGGAGTAACAAGCACAGCTCTCCTTGTTAACTTTTTCAGGGATATAGGTGTAGAAGTAAAATACTACATCCCAAGCAGATTTTATGAAGGGTATGGACTTAACAAAACAGCTATAAAAAAGATCAGTCAGGTTGCTGATGTTCTTATAGTTGTTGACAGCGGGACGAATGCTTATGATGAGCTTCTGTATGCAAGGAAATTAGGACTTGAGGTTTTTGTTCTTGATCACCACGAACCTACAGACAGCTACAAAAAAACTGAAGATATCCTGATACTTAATCCAAAGCTTTACAAAGATATAAATTCCCTTTTCAGGCATCTTGCATCTGTTGGTATATCCTTTTATCTGATTATAATGCTCAGAAGATTGCTCCAGTTTGAGATCAGATTAAAACCTTATCTTGATATTGTGGCTATAGGAACAGTTGCTGATGTTGTTCCCCTTTCTCTCATAAACAGAATATTTGTAAAAGAAGGAGCGCGGGAAATCAACAAAAGAAAAAGACCAGGGATTAAAGCCCTTCTTGAAAGCATTTCACTTGATAATGTTTCTTCATTTGAGATAGGGTTTAACATAGCTCCAAGGCTTAATGCTGCTGGAAGGCTTGATGATGCAAAAAAGGCTGTAAAACTCCTGATAACAAAAAATGAGTCTATATGCAAAGCCCTTTCTGAGGAGCTTGAATTCCTCAACAGAAAAAGGCAGAAACTGACAGAACATACATTTAAGGAAACCCAGAATAGACTGAAAAAAGAAAAAGATTTAAACAGCATCGTTGTTGCAGATGAAAGGTGGCATCCCGGAATCGTAGGGATAGTAGCGGGAAGGCTTGTTGAAAAATACAAGGTTCCGGCTGTTGTGCTTTCGGTCAAAAACGGCAGAGCCGTAGGCTCTGCAAGAAGCATACCCTCTATAAATCTGTTTGAGATAATGGAGAAACATTCAGATCTTTTTGAGAGGTTTGGGGGACACTCTCAGGCTGCCGGATTAACTATACAGACAAAGAACATACCAAAATTTAAGGATTTACTTTCAAAGGCCGTTAAAGAGTTGTCAGATGGGGATAATGAAACCTTTTTAGAAATAGATATGGAGGTTCCTCTGTCTTACTGGGATGCAGAAAAAGTAAAACAGTTAAAAAGCCTTGAACCTTTTGGGGAAGGAAATCCATCTCCACTTTTTGTTGCAAAAGATTTGAGAATATCTGACTTTATGACTGTAGGACAGGCAAATCAACATCTTAAGTTCTGGCTAAAAGACAGGGAAAAAAATGCATTTTCAGCTCTGTGGTGGAATTATGCAGACAGGATAAAGGATCTATCTGTAGGTATGTTTGTTGATATAGTTTACACACCAAAAATCTCAAGCTGGAACGGTAAGGTAAACATTGATTTTATTATTAAAGATATAGCCATTTCAGATATGAGATAAATCATCCACTTTTAAATTAAGAATTATTATCATTTATAATAAATAAAAAATCTTAATCTAAATCAAAAGAAAATTGAGGAGGTTAGAATCATGTCAGAAATTATTTTGGTTGGTCAGGAAGTTCCTGATTTTGAGATGGAAACTTACGAACCTGAAACAGGAAAATTTGGTGTA
>JALTAS010000052.1 GCA_027058925.1 Persephonella sp. | reverse complement strand
AAGCCATACTCATAGATATTGAGGGAACAGTTTCCCCTATCAGTTTTGTAAAGGAAATTCTGTTCCCATACTCTAAAGAAAAAATGGAAAAGTTTATAAAGGAAAATAAAGACAATCCAGAAATAAAAAAGATATTAGATCAGGTCAAAGAAACTGAAGGAAAAGATCTTACTTTGGATGAGATTATACAGACATTAAAAAGATGGATAGATGAAGATAAAAAGATAGCACCCCTGAAGGACATTCAGGGTTTTATATGGAAAGAGGGGTTTGAAAAAGGTCAGCTTAAAGCTCCACTGTATGAAGACGCCTATAAAAAGATAAAAGAATGGAAAGAAAAAGGTTATAAGCTTTATATCTACTCTTCCGGTTCTGTTCAGGCACAGAAGCTTTTTTTCTCTCATACCCAGTATGGGGATCTGACAGGTTATTTTGATGGATATTTTGATACTAAAACTGGAAATAAAAAGGAAAAACAGTCTTACTTAAAGATAGCCAGTGAGATAGGTCTAAAACCTGAGGAGATACTTTTTCTATCTGACAATCCAGATGAGGTAAAAGCTGCAGCAGAGGCAGGAATGAAGGTTTACCGTCTTGTAAGGCCGGAAGACGCACAGTACATAGAAGATTTTCCCTACCCTCAGGTGAAAGATTTTTACGGGGTTGAGGTATGAAAAGGGGGCTTGTTGTTGACAGAGAAGCCCAGATGATAGGCGTTTACCTGTTTGATCAGGAAAGGGTTTACAGGGGTATACCCAGAAAAAAGGTTATCAAAAAAACAAAGATATACGCAGGGGATTTTGTTCTGGGGAATATTGTTGATCCAGAAACATTTGCGATTGAAAAGGTTGAGGAGAGAAAAAACTTTCTTGTGAGGCCTCCAGTGGCAAATGTTGACAAAGTTCTTGTTGTTGTCACTATAAAGATGCCTGATTTTGACAGCTTTCTCCTTGACAACCTTCTTGTTGTTTATGAACACCTGCAGGCAGATCCTGTTATTATCTTCAACAAAATAGATCTTCTTGAAGGTAAAGAACTGGAAAAGCTGAGAAGATGGACAGAGATTTACAAAAAAGCTGGGTATGATGTTTTACACGTCAGTGCTGAGAAAAACACAGGAATAGAAAAATTGAAAGATTTTCTTGAAGGAAGCATATCTGTTCTTGCTGGACCTTCAGGGGTAGGTAAGTCCTCTATACTGTCAAAGCTAATAGGAGTTCATCTTGAAACAAGGCAGGTGAGTGAAAAAACAGAGAGGGGAAGACATACGACAACAGGAGTTAAGCTGTTCAGGTTTGGGAAAAACTCTTTTATTGGTGATACGCCTGGATTTTCAAGTGTTGATGCCCTTTATTTTGTTGATAAAAAAGATGTAAGGCTATATTTCAGAGAGTTTTTAGATTACAGATGCAGATTTCCAAACTGCACACACACAAGGGAGCCTGAATGCGCTGTAAGGCAGGCTGTTAAAAATGGTGAGATTGCATGTGAAAGGTACAAAAACTATCTGAAGATAATTCAGGAGGATTTATCTCTTTTAGAAGATATTTGTCAATAAACTGATCTTACGGTTTCTTCTTCCTCCTGCTCTACCTTCTTTTTTATATTTTCATCTGTCAATCTTTCTGCAAGATAATCTGCAAGGTGTAAAACCTTTATATTCTTGTAATCGCCATGTTTATACATCCCGTCGGCTATGTTAAAAACACATCCAGGACAGTCACTCAGAACATACTGTGCCTGTGTGCTTTCTATATCCTTCACCTTTCTTTTCTGTATCTGGGTTGCGACCTCATAGTTTGAAATAGAGAAATAACCTGCAAAGCCGCAGCACATCATAGCATCTTCACCTTCAACATACTCAGCATCAACAATACCTTTTAGAATTTTTCTGTAAGTGTCAGGACTAATTGACATAGCTGTATAAGAATGACATGGAAAATGAAATGTTACCTTCTCACCATTTCCTTTAAAAACAAAATAACCTTCCTCTTCCAAAATCTGTGCAAAATCCTTAACAGGATACCCGTATTCCTCCTCAAGAGCACCACCGCATGTTGGACAGGCAACCACCACATAATCAAACTCATATCTGTCTATCTCCTGTTTGTTGTGTTTGTACAGCTTTTCAAAAAGTTCAACCTCTCCTCCATAAAGCTGTGGAGCTCCACAACATCTTATATTCTGGGGAACTACAACCTCGTAGCCTGCTTTTTCCATCAGCTTTATAACGCTTTCACCTGTTTTTCCGTAAAAAGCATCTATCATACAGCCCGTAAAAAACAGAAGCTTCCCCTTTGATTTTTCAGGTTTTACCCTTTTCCCTCTCAGTCCAAAAGGTTCTGCTGTTGGTTTTGGTAGAAGCTTTGTGTATTTTGGTATTCCTGTGTTTAGAAAAACAGCGTTGTACTCAGGAACATTTTTTCTGAATATCTTTCCGTAAGCTTCCATAAGAGAGGGGGCAAACTTCATTGACAACTTTGTTATCAGATTTCCTGTCATTGCAAGACCCTGATAAACAGCTGTCTTGACAGGATCAAACCCTGCTTTTTTCTTATCCTTTGCAAGATGTCTTGCCCTGAACATTATCTCTTTGTACTCAACCTCATTTGGACATATCCATTCGCACCTCCTGCACATCGCACACTCATTCCACTGCTGTGCTATGTCTTCCTCAAGTGGAAGAAGACCATCAACAACAGCTTCTGCAAGTGCAAGCCTTCCTCTTGGAGAAGATCTTTCCTGTTTTACAACAGAATACGTTGGACAGACAGATCTGCAGGCTGAACATTTAACACACTGATGGGCAAGATTTTCAGGAAGTGTAACATCTATGTTATCTGCCATCTATTTCTCCTTTTAGACCAAGTATTTTGTTGTAACATCTATCAATCTCTATTTTCCCTTCTATCACCAATCTGTTTACAGCCTTCTGTATGCTATTTCTGTCAGCTCCTGTTATCTTTTCAATATCACCAACCTTCACAGGTTTTTTCCCATCTTTCAAAAGCTTTATAATAATCTTCTCAATATCCATATCTTCCTGTGCTTACAATATAAACATTTTCCCAATAAAACACTATAACCTAAATCATAAAGGTTAGTGAAGGTTAACCATTTAGAATGTTGACAAAAAAACCATAAAATAACAATTTATGAATAAACAGTACGGAGTCTTCAATTAAATGAAAAAAGTCCTTGTTGTTGATGATTCATCTTTTGCAAGGAAAATCCTGTCCAGAATAATATCTGAAATGGGTTTTCAGGTTGATACTGCATCAGACGGTGAGGAGGCTATAAAAAAGGCTCTCTCAGAAAATTACGATCTTATAACTCTTGATATTGAAATGCCCGGAAAAAATGGGATTGAAGTTCTTGAGCAGATTATGAAGAAAAAACCAACAAGGGTTATCATAATAAGCTCATTCACCAATGAAAACGCAGATTTAACCTTTGAAGCCCTAAATTTAGGCGCTATTACATACATTACAAAACCAAGTAGATTAGGCATTGATCTGAAAAAAATTGAACAGAAAATAAGAATAAAGATAAAAGAGGTTATAAAAATTCCCGAAGAGAAGCTTCCTCTAAAAAGGGCTTATATCTGGGAAAATAAGATCAATGAAGGTTTTAATAAGAAAACAAGATACATATTCATAGGTGCATCAACAGGAGGACCAAGACATTTAGAAGATATAGCAAGATCACTGCCTGCGAACTACCCTAACCCTATATGTATTGTCCAGCATATGCCTGCAAATTTCACATCAAAATTTGCAAAAAGGTTAGACTCAATCAGCAGAGTTAAAGTTGTGGAAGCAAAAGATGGGGAGGTTCTTGAGGAAGGTAAGATAATTCTGGGAAAAGGAGGCTATCATCTTGGCTTTGATAAAAAGGATGAAATGGTTATCTGTAAGTTATATCCTGACAGTGAAAACTCTCTTTTTGTGCCTTCCATTGACAGAATGTTCAGATCTGCATTAAAAACTATTGAACCTGAAAAAATAGTAGGCATTCTCCTTACTGGAATAGGATCAGATGGGGCTGAAGGACTTCTTGATCTGAAAAGATCAGGTGCTTTAACTATAGCAGAAAGTGAGGAAACAGCTACAGTTTACGGAATGCCCAGAAAAGCCATTGAGATAGGTGCTGCTTATAAAAAATTGCCTTTTCCTGAGATAATAAGACTTTTGATAAATATGGGGGCTTACAGGCATGTTCAAAAAGCACAATCCTGACGAAAAGTACCATATCCCCCGCTTCAGAGAGTTTGACGAAGCAAGAATTTATATTGAGGATATGAAAAAAGATAAAGAACTTGTTATAAGTGCTATAGACTATATGATAACACATAAAGAGTACTATTTTCTGCTGAAAAACCTTTATAAACATATCAAAAATGATGAGTTAGAAAGAGAGATTCTTGAGTACGCACTGATGAGCCTTGATATCTGCCCAAGAAGAAAAGAAGAGCTTGACATTTATCTTGAGATACTGAAAATGAAAAATGGCTATTCAAAAGATATAATTGAGTTTCTAAAAGGATTCTCCTGTGATATTAAGAGTTTTCTTGAGACGCTTTTAATCAACAGTGATCCATTTTTAAGAAAAAGTGCTGTCAGTATTCTGAAACACTGTCCTGATGAAAAAATAACAGGCAAGATAAAAGCTTTGATTTTAAAAGAAAGTGATGAAAAGGTTAAAAAAGAGATGATAAAATACCTTAAATTTTTAAATGAAAGCAGTAATATTATCAATAACAGTAC
>JALTAS010000051.1 GCA_027058925.1 Persephonella sp. | reverse complement strand
TAAAAATCTTTCAACAGTTTTCACAGGTTTTTCTTACAGCTTGAATTAAAATTATTAATGCATAAATTAAAGCCGAAAATTTTAAGAGGGGTGATAAAATTGACAGTATTTATAAATCTAAAAAATGAGCTTAAGAATGAAAGTTTTATAGAAAGAAACTTCTCTGTTCCTTTTGAAAGTTTAGATCTTCCCTCTGAGTACAGTTCAAAAAGCAAAAATGTTGATGTTCATCTTTTTATCTTTAAAGAAAAAGATGGTTATCTTATATCACTCTCCATAAAAAGTGATATTCAGCTATCCTGTGATAGATGTTTAGAGCCTTTCAATATGAACCTTGAAGGAAAAAGTAATATCTTCCTTTCAAAGAAAAAGCTTGAAGGTGGAGAGCTCCATGAAGACGACCTGATAGCAAGATACCTTGAAGATGAGGAAAAATTTAATCTGTCTGAACTTTTAAGGGAGGAGATCCTTGTTCAGACCCCAATGAAAGCCCTTTGTGACGAAAACTGCAAGGGGATATGTCCTGTATGTGGCTCAAACAGAAATGAAAACCCCTGCAGTTGTGAGGAAAAACAGAAAAAAACAGACTCCCCATTTGCAAAACTCCAGATACTTCTTGAGAAAAAGAAGTAATACCTGCCTTTAATAAAAAAACATAATCTGATATAATATCTGTTTCGTATTTCTATTTTGATCTTAAGGAGGTTAAAATATGGCAGCACCTAAAAGAAAAAAATCAAAAGCAAAAACAGCGATGAGAAAAGCCCACTGGCTTAAAAAAGTTAACATCCCTGGACTGTCCTTATGTCCAGAGTGTGGTCAGCCAAAAGCACCCCACAGGGTTTGTCCTCACTGCGGATACTACAAAGACAAAGAGGTGGTAGAGGTAGTTTAATTGTATATTGCTTTGGATGCTATGGGGGGAGATAAAGCTCCCCAGAGCAACGTTGAAGGTGCGGTTTTATTCGCAAAGGAATTCAGGGTAGGCGTTTATTTAGTAGGAGACAGGGATATCCTACAAAAAGAGCTTGATAGATATGGAGTAAAGGATCTTCCTATAGAGATAATACATGCAGAAGATGTTATAGAGATGGACGAACCTCCATCAGTAGCTGTCAGAAGAAAAAGAAGATCATCCATGTATGTTGCCGGAAAGCTTGTCAGGGAAGGAAAAGCTCAGGCCTTTGTTTCAGCAGGTAACACAGGCGCTGCAATGGCAATATCAAAATTTGTTGTTGGTGCAGCTGAAGGTATAGAAAGACCAGGAATAGCTGTTGCATTCCCAACAAAAAAAGGAAAACCAACAGTTCTTATTGATGTTGGCGCAAATGTTGACTGTCGTCCAATGCATCTGGTTTATTTTGCAGTGATGGGACATACTTATGTAAAAGAAATACTGAGATCTTCCCAGAACCCAAAAGTAGGCATTCTCAGTATAGGCGAAGAGGAAGGCAAAGGAAACGATCTTGTAAAGGATACATATCCTCTCCTCAAAATGACAGGGCTGAATTTTGTAGGCAACGCTGAAGGAAGGGACATATTCACAGGTGATTTTGATGTTATTGTTTGCGACGGATTTGTTGGAAATATAGTTCTGAAAACAAGCGAAAGTCTTGGCTCTATAATTGTTGATATGATAAAACAGGAAGTAAGGAAAAGTATAATATCAAAAATAGGAGCTGCCCTAATGCTCCCAGCCTTAAAAAGATTCAAAAAAAAGGCTGATTATGCAGAATATGGAGGAGCTCCTCTTCTTGGAACAACAGGAACATGCATAATAACCCATGGAAGCGCAGATGCTAAAGCTATAAAGAACGCCCTCAAAGTGGCCTCCCAGTTTGAAGAAACCCATTTTAATGATAAACTAAAGGAAAATCTTGAAAATCTACTACCTAAAGAGCTAAGGGTATAAAATGGCTAAAGCTGAGATTTCCGGAATAGGAATGTACGTCCCCCCAAGAACAATAACAAACCAGGATCTCGAAAAGATACTTGATACCTCAGATGAATGGATAACAACCAGAACAGGAATTAAGCAGAGAAGAATAGCTGAAGAATGGGAAAAAGCAAGCGATCTCGCCCTTCCTGCAGCAAAGGAAGCGATAGAAAATGCAGGTATATCACCAAAAGATATAGATGCTGTCATAGTTGCAACTTCAACTCCTGACATGACCTTTCCATCAACAGCATGCTTTCTATCTGACAAATTAGGCTGTAGTAAACCTATGGCTTTTGATATATCTGCAGCCTGTAGTGGTTTTATCTATGGGCTTACTTTAGGAAACTCTTTCATAACTTCAGGTCAGTTCAACAATGTCCTTGTTGTTGGGACCGAAGTTTTTTCCCAGATAATAGACTGGGGAGACAGATCAACAGCTGTTATTTTCGGTGACGGTGCAGGAGCTGTTGTTTTGTCAAAAACAAAGGAAAAAAAGGGAATACTGTCTGCAGTTATGAAGTCAGATGGATCTCACTGGGGCTCCCTGTACTGTCCTGTAGGTGAAAAACTCAGAATGAGAGGAAGAGAAACTTTTAAACTTGCTATAAAATCTATGGAAACAGCAAGTAAAAAAGCCCTTTCAAATGCAGGAATATCCCTTAATGATGTAAAGCTTGTAATACCCCATCAGGCAAATATAAGAATAATAAATGCCCTTGCTGAAAGACTTGAGATACCTGAAGAAAAGGTTTTCAGCAACATACATAAATACGGAAACACAAGTGCCGCATCAATCCCTATAGCTATGTATGAAGCTTATAAAGAAAAAAAATTTCAAAAAGGGGATTATCTACTGCTGACAGCATTTGGAGGAGGTCTTACCTGGGGTGCTGTTGTTTTAAAATTTTAGATAGATGACTGTTTTCCAAAATCCTCTGGTCTTATAGATTCAAGCCACTCTTTCAGATCTTCCTCTTTTGCATCTGTTTCAGAATCTTCAATCTGGGATTTTTGAAGAACCTCTTCAGACACAAATATTGGAGCTCCGCTTCTCAGGGCTATGTTAATAGCGTCGCTGGGTCTTGAGTCTATCTTTACCTGACCTGTCTGAGTTTTTATCGTTATTTCTGCATAGTATGTGTTGTCCTTCAGATCGTGGATATGAATGTACTCAACAATACCGTTAAGTGTATCAATTATATTATTCACAAGATCGTGGGTCATCGGTCTCGGTCTTGTTATTCCTTCAAGCTGCATAGCAATAGCGTTTGCCTCAAAAACCCCTATCCATATAGGAAGAACATGATCTGTATCTTTTCCTTTTAGAACAACTATCGGCATATTTGTCATAGGATCAAGTGTAATTCCCTGCACATTCATCTCAATCATAACTAAAGCCTCCTCGCTTTATACTAATTGCTGCAGCAACTCACCTTCAAGACTGAATCTGTTAACTTTGTTTATTTTTACCTTAACTAACTCTCCTAACAAATTATGCCCGCCTTTCAGATGAACAAGTTTATTTGTTCTTGTCCTCCCTACAAGCTCATCTTCTTTTTGTTCCTCAACAAGAACTTCAACTACTTTGTTTTCATACTCCCTGTTTTTCTTAAATGTAATTTCTTTCTGCATATTTATCAAGTCAGAAAGCCGTTTGCCTACATCTTCAGGATTTTCTGTCAACTCCATATTTGCTGCAGGTGTTCCAGGTCTTGGAGAGTATTTAAACGCAAAAACCTGATCATACTCAACCTCTTTTAAAACTTTTACAGTCTCAAGGTAATCTTTATATGTTTCCCCCGGAAAACCAACGATTATATCTGTTGATAAGGCTATGTCAGGTATGTATTTTCTGAGAAGCTCTATCTTTTCAAGGTATTCCTTCTGTGTATACCCCCTGTCCATAGCTTTCAGAATTCTGTCTGAGCCTGCCTGAATAGGCAAGTGGAGGTATTCACACACCTGCGGAATGTCAGCCATAGCTTTTATTGTTTCTTCATCAAGATCCCTTGGATGTCCTGTTGTAAACCTTATTCTCTCAACACCCTCAACATCTGCAACAGCATACAGAAGCTCATAAAACCTGACATCACCAAGATCTTTACCGTAAGCTGTAACATTCTGACCTATAAGGTGTATCTCTTTTACACCATCATCAACAAGCCATTTGACCTCCTGTATAACCTCCCCTATTCTTCTGCTTCTTTCTTTTCCTCTTGTGTAAGGGACTATACAGTAAGTGCATTTTTTGTCACAGCCCCTTATAACAGTCACATAGGCTGTGTATCTGTTGTCTCTTACTGTAGGGTATCTGTCAAGCTCTGTCTCGCTCTGGTCTATATCCTCAATTATCTCAACAGCCTTATTTCCCGCTTCTGCTTCTTTAAGCAGCTGTGGAAGGTGGTGTATATTTGTTGTTCCGAAAACCATATCAACAAAAGGGGCTTTCTGGAGGATCTCATACCCTGCTCTCTGGGCAAGGCAACCACACACACCTATTACAGCATCAGGGTTTTTATTTTTTACTTTTTTGAACTCCCCAAGGGCAGAAAGAACTTTCTGATCAGGCTTTTCCCTTACTGAACATGTATTTACCAGTATCAGATCTGCCTCTTTCCAGTCCCGGGCAGGCTCATACCCCAGACTTTTCAGTATCCCGGCCATCTTCTGGGAATCATTAACATTCATCTGACAGCCAAACGTTCTTATATAATACTTTTTCAATCTTTTCACCTCTTTTTATATTACTACAAACTATACAATTTATATTATTTTCTTCTTTTGTTCAATTTCAAACGGTTATTTTTCAGTGATTATGTACCCAAAACTGAAGACCCTCTCCTGCGA
>JALTAS010000050.1 GCA_027058925.1 Persephonella sp. | reverse complement strand
CATTTTAGGTGCTTTTTTTATTTCTATAACTATCCTGATCATAAGGGTTTTTGGTGCCATTCCTCTTCTTTTTTCCGGATTTTCACTCAAGGAGGTTTTTGCTTTCCCTTTCGCACTTTCTATGCCACTTACACTCCTTGTTGCGATATCAACACTGGGACTTGAAACGGAAGTTATAAAAGAAGAATATGCTTCAATGATAATACTTTCTGCATTGATAAGCGGTATTTTTTACCCCTGGTTGTTTAAATTAATTATGAGGATATAATAATAACAAAAAGGCATAAAAATGTTTAACCTGACAACTGATGAGGCTGTTTTTACAGTCATAGATCTTGAGACTACAGGATTTAACCCTGAAAAGGATTACATAATAGAAATAGCAGCGATAAAATTTCAGGGGAGTTTTGAGATAGAAAGATTCTGGAAACTTATAAAACCTGAAACAGGTTTTGTACCTCAACATATTACAGAGCTAACAGGCATAACAAATGCTATGGTCGTTGATCAGCCTCTAATAAAAGATATTCTGCCTGATTTTTTTAGTTTTATTCAGGATACGGTGATTGTTGCTCACAATGTTAAGTTTGATCTGTCATTCCTTAATCACAACACAAAAATATATTTAGGCAGATCAATAAAAAATCCATCAATATGTACAGACAATCTTGCAAGAAGGATACTTCCTGACATAGACAGCAAATCTCTGGAACATATAGCTTATCATCTAAGCATTCCTTACAGACAGAAGCATAGGGCTATGTCTGATGCAGAAGTAACCTTAAAAATATTTGAAAAGATGCTCAGATTTCTTGAAGATTACAATGTAAACAGGGTTATTGATATAATAAAGCTTTCGGAAGGAAAAAGGATAAATTACAGGGAAAAGAGGAAAAAGTATGTTTAAGATAGGTGTTATAGGTTGCGGAAATATGGGTGAGGCTATAGTCAGAGGAATTGTAAAGAGCAAAAATATAAAATCAACACAGATAATAGTTTCTGATGTTGATCCTGATAAGCTTGAAATGGTCGTTGAAAAATACAATGTGGCAGGAACAACAAGCAACAGAAGGGTTGTTGAAAATTCCCAGATTATATTTCTTTCGGTAAAGCCTAAAGATCTTGAGAATACAGTTCTTCCAATAAAAGATGCCTTTAAAAACAAAACTGTTATTTCAGTTTTAGCAGGTATTAAAATATCAAAAATAAAAGATCTCATCTCTGAAGCCACCATTATCAGATGTATGCCTAATACTCCAGCATTAATAGGAGAAGGAGCAATAGGAGTTAGCTTTGAAGAAAATATTGATATTTCAAAAAAGGAGGAACTTATAGACATACTCAAATCAATGGGAATAGTCGTTGAAGTTAATGAAGAACTTATGGATGCAGTCACAGGTCTTTCTGGAAGTGGACCAGCTTATGTTTTTATGTTTATAGAGGCATTAATTCAGGGTGGAATAAAAGAGGGGCTTTCCTATCAGCAGGCTAAAGAACTTGCTGTACAGACAGTTTTAGGTTCAGCCAGGCTTGTTAAAGAAACTGGAGAACATCCATCAGTTCTGAGGGATAAGGTAAGCTCACCGGGAGGAACAACAATATATGCCATACATAAGTTAGAGGAAAAGAGTCTAAAAGATGCTGTGATATCTGCAGTATCAGAAGCAACAAAAAGAAGCAGGGAATTGTCTAAATAAGCATTGATGATATGTAGTTTGAAACCAGAATGCCCTCAGGTGTTAATACAAGTCTGTTATTTTTTATCTGTGCAAGACCCTCTTCAACGATCTGTTTCACAAAATCAATTTTTTCTCTCACAAGATCAAGCTCTATTCCTTTTTTTAATCTCAGTCCAAGAAAAATCTTTTCTTTCCTTTTTTCTTCAGGGGTAATAGGATCATAAAACTCAACAGGTTTTTCCCCTTTATTCACCATCTTGTTGTAAATCACAAGACTTTTAGTATTACCAAATCTAACCCCGTTTAGATAAGACCATGCAGAAACACCAAGTCCTAAAAACTCTTTTCCTTCCCAGTAAAGAAGATTATGTCTGCAATGGTATCCATCTTTTGCCCAGTTTGAGATCTCGTATCTGTGGAAACTTTTTTTCTCTAAATATTCATCAATCAATTTAAACATATCAAGAAGAAGGTCCTCTTCTGGTAGAGAATAATCTCCTTTTTTCACCTTAATACCAAGAGGTGTATCTTCATATGCTGTCAGCATGTATGCAGATATGTGCTTTACAGGAAGTGATGTGTATGCCTTTAGATCCTTTTCAAGATCACTAAGGCTCTGCCCTGATATACCATAAATCATATCAAGGTTTATATTCTCAATGCCGGCTTTTAATGCTGAATCTACAGTTTTAATAACATCCTCAGGAGTATGCTTTCTTCCTAAAGCTTTTAGATTTTTTTCCAGAAAACTTTGAGATCCAACGCTGATCCTGTTAATACCTGATTCTTTCAGGATTTTAAAATCTGCAAACCTGTAATTTTCCGGATTTACTTCCACTGTGATCTCTGGTTTGGTATTTATACTAACCTTTTTAGAAATATTCTCAATCAAAAAAACTATAAGATCAGGACTTAAAAGAGAAGGTGTTCCTCCCCCTATATATATACTCTCAACACTAAAGTTTTTATCTATATAAAGATCAAACTCTTTCAAGATATTCTTAATATAATCCTTTTGAATGTTTTTATCTTCTACAGGAGTTGAAACAAAATCGCAGTAAGGACATTTGATACCACAAAAAGGAATATGTATATAAACTCCCTTTACCATGCCCATAAAATAACATTTTTTTAGAAAAAATCAAACATTGTTATATTGCAATTTGATACCTGTTAGCATATACTATAAGAACTTAATTCAAATAATTAGGAGGTTTAGTCAGATGAAAGTTAAAGTTTCTGTAGATCAGGATCTGTGTACAGCCTGTGCTCTCTGCTACGACGAGCTTCCAGAAGTTTATGAGGACAGCGGAGATGGAATCGCTAAAGTTAAAGATGATGTTGGTGGTGATGGTGCTATCATAGAAGGAGAACTTGCTGAAAGAGCTCTTGAAATAACTGAGGAATGTCCATCAGGTGCTCTTGTTACTGAAGTTGTAGAGGAGTAATAAACCATTTAATAAAGGGGGTTCATTCCCCCTTCTTAAACCTTTTTCTCTAATTTTTTCTTCTCAATCTTTTCTATTTTTTCGTGCAGTTCAAGAAGATCATTTTTTGGTTTTTCAACATCCTTAAAATGTCCTCTGAAATAAAGAGCAGCTATTATTGCTATCCAGCCAAGAATCATAAAAAGCCTGGCAAAAAGTACAATTAGATATCCCCTGAAATCTGTCTCATTCTGGGCAAATTCTGAGTTAAAAAAATCAATACTTTTTTCAATCATAAAAAAACTAACAGAGAGAATCATAAGACTGAAAAAAATGATAGTTACCATCTTTGGGGTTACTCTGATTTTCAATTTAAGCACCTCCTGTGAAATCTCCCACAGGAAATATATCCATAAATAGAGGATTTTCAAAGGATTTCTTGAGTGATCTTTTTGATACCTTCCAGTCCTCCAAGTGGTATAGAGATATGCCTTTGTGAGGGAATATCGTAATCGCGAGGATTTATTCTTATTAAAGTTCCGTAAAACTGGTCTGCCACCCTTTCAGATAGCATTCTGACAGTAGGAACAGCTTTACCGGCTCCTATCTCAACAATTACCAGTCTGTATCCCAAGTCGTCTATTTTCTCAAGCCATCTTTCAAACAAAAATTCCTGACCTGCTGTTCTGTGGGACACCCAGTTCCAGTCTCCGAACATAAGTATGTTAGGCCTTGCTATCTCGCCACAATGCCTGCATTTTGGAAGAGGCTCTTCAGCCTCAAATCTTTCCATATCAATCTTTATGTTTACCCCTTCAGCCGACCATATATCATCCATACATGGAAGACTGCACTGCAGATGATGTATAGAACCGTGTATCTCAACTATCTTCTTCTCATCATACCCTGCCTTCTGAAAATGGCCATCAACATTTGATGTAAAAACAAAATATCCTCCCTTCTTGCTCTCTCCAAGCTTTTTCAGCAGGTAAAACCCTTCGTGAGGCTGTGTTTCTCTATAAAGGTGTAGCCTGTGTCCATAAAAAGCCCACGCAAGTTTTGGATTTTCTTTAAACCACCTTGGGTTGGCAAGTTCCTCAAATCTGAGTCCTAATTTTCTTGCTATAGGATAGGCTCTCCAGAAACCTTCCGTTCCCCTAAAATCAGGAAGTCCGCTGTCAACTCCCATTCCAGCCCCAGCTGTGATCAGCAGGGCATCTGCCTCTTTTAAAACCTCTTTTGCTCTTTGAATTTCTCTTGTGATATCCATACAAATATTATAATTGACATTATTATAGATTTTTTAAAAACAGAAAACACGAAAAGAATTTCTGTCAGGTTAAAGCTTGCACGGTTCTATAGGTTTCCTTTACAAAGTCGCTAATTTTGTTTTAAATGGAAGCTCTATACTTTTTCTTTCACTCCAATCAAATATTTCCAAACCAATAATATTATTGTTTTCGTCATAGTCAATAACTATACCTTGCTCTACTAAATGTTCACTTTCTACAGGTCTTTTATCAGACAGCTTTATAGTAAGTATGTCTGTATCTTTATCATATTTTACTTGCATAATCCTCTCCTTCTTAAAGTTCTGTCCCAAAAAATTGTTATTACTTTTAATTTATTAAATTCTTTTTCTACAACAACTTTTAGACATCTTCCTTGTATCTTTTTTACCCGCCCCTCTCTATATGGT